>NZ_JBEZIX010000011.1:0-189411 GCF_040651315.1 Streptomyces sp. NPDC048506 | reverse complement strand
GCCTGGTGTGTGGACTGCTTCGCTTTACGTCCACACACCAGGCCCCTCCGGCCCGTCCCCTCCCGTGGGTGGGAAGGAAGGAGACCGGTGGGGGTGGACACGAGTGGTCCCCTGCCGGCAGTCGACAGACGATGCCCGCCCCCACCGGCCTCTCACCCACTCACGGGAGGGGACGGGCCGGAGGGGCAGGGGTTCCGGACGTAAAGCGAAGCAGTCCGGAACCCCTGCCCCGGAGGCCCGTCACCGCACCCGACAACACCCACGCCCGCCGCAGGCGCAACGGCGACAAACCACCACGGCGGGAAAGCCAAAAACGTGGGGAGAACGCCGGCCGCCTAGGCCCTGGCCAGCAACTCGGAGAGGCGGTTGAAGAAGTCCGTCCAGCCGGCCTCCGCCTGTTCGTACTGCTCGGCGGTCAGGTTGCCGCCTAGTTGGCGGAAGGCCATCTGCGTGCGGTCTCCTATGTCGGTCAGGGTGATCCGGACCAGTGCGCCCTCGGAACTCCTGGGTGCGGGCGTGTCGTTGAGCGTGAACTCCAGTCGCTCGGGGGGCGCGACCTCGCGGTAGACGCCGGAGAACGGCAGCTCGGTGCCGTCCGGGGTGCGCATGACCAGGCTCCAGGTGCCGCCCGGCCGGACGTCCATCGTCAGCCGGTCGGCGGGCACGGTCAGCTCGCCGCCGAACCAGTACGCGAAGTGTCCGGGCGTCGTCCAGGCCTCGAAGACAAGCTCGCGGTGGGCGTCGAAGGTGCGGGTGAGCGCGATGCCGTGCGGGTCGTCCTGGGGGGTCTCGGTCATGGTCGGGCCCTTCGTGCGAAGCTGTTGCCGGCGGGGCGCCCGGTGGCCGCCCGCCTCTTCGATGCTCGCCCAGCGGCCCGGCGCTGTCCTGACGACACCGCCCGCCCGGCCGAGCCCGCTACGCCGCCCCGCTCCAGAACCCGGCCAGCGCCTCCGCGGTCTTCTCCGGGCGCTCGGCGTTGGGGGAGTGCTCGGCGCCCTCGACGACGGTGCGGCGGGCGGTCAGCCGGTCGGCCATGGCGTCCATCCACGGCACCGGCCAGGCGTAGTCCACGGCCCCGGAGACCACGTGGACGGGCAGCCCCGTGCGGGCCAGCTCGGTCACCCGGTCGGGCTCGTCCAGCATCTGCCGGCCGGTCGCGATCAGCTGCTCGGGGACGGTGTTCAGCCAACGGCGGTGCAGGAATGCGCCGATCTCCGGGGGCGTCGCGCTGTCGGCCGCCTCCGGGGGATCCAGCTCGCGCATCGCCCGCCAGACGCTCTCCATGTCGAGCGTGCCGAGCGCGTCGATCAGCATCCGCACCCGGGCCTGCTGGGCGGCGTCGATGGCCGCCGGGCCGGAGCTCAGTACGGTCAGCGAACGGAACGGGGTGGCGTCGACCAGGACCGCGGCCCGGGTGATCAGCCCACCCAGGGAGTGGCCCAGCAGGTGCAGCGGGCCGCCGGCGGGCTGCTGCACGGCGCGCGCCTGGGCCAGTACGTCGAGCGCCAACTCGCTTTGCACATAAGCGTGTTCGTCGTGCGGTCCGGTCGATTCGTGCTGACCGCGGCCGTCCACCGCGACCGCCCGGAAGCCGGCCGTGGCGAGCGGCTCCAGCAAGGCGATGAAGTCCTCCTTGCTGCCGGTGAAGCCGGGCACCAGCAGCGCGGTCCCGATCGGCGCGCCCTCGGGCCGGGCGTCGTGCACGGCGAAGGCACCGCGGTCGGTGTCGAGTTGGTACGCGCGGGCGCACGGGGGCAGCGTGAGGGTGGGCGGCCTGCTCATGGGTCGAGATTATCCGGGCCGGGCGGCGAAACCGGGCCGGGACGCCGAACGGCCCGGCACCCGCGGGGAGCGGGGCCGGGCCGTTCGGCGTCGGGCCGGGGTCAGCTCTCGGGCGTGACCTCGGCAGCGGCGGCCTTGCGGGTCCGGCGGCGGACCGGCTTGGCCTCGGTGGCCTCGGTGGCCTCGGCCGCATCCGCCGCAGGCTTGGCCGCGGCGGCCTTACGGGTGCGCTTCGGCTTCGCCGGGGCGTCCGCCGCGGGAGCGTCCACGGCGGCCTTCGCGGCGGCGGTCTTCCGCGTCCGCTTGGGCTTGGCCGGTGCGGTCTCGGTGCCCTCGGCGGTCTCGACGGCGCTCTCGGCCGCAGGCTTGGCCGCGGCGGCCTTACGGGTCCGCTTCGGCTTCGCCGGGGCGTCCGCCGCGGCCTCGGGCGCGCTGTCCGTCACCTCGGCGGCCTTGCTGCGGGTCCGGCGGCGCGGCTTGGCGGCCGGAGCCTCGGTGGCGACCGCCGGGCCTTCCGCCGTGTCGACCGCGTCCACCGCGGCCTCGGAGGCGGTGACCGCCTCGACGGCGTCCGCGGCCACCGGGCGGGCGGCCCGGGTGCGACGGCGGCGCGGCTTGGCGGGTGCGGCCGGAGCCTCGGCGGCCTCCTCGGTCACCTCGGCGGCGACCGGCGCGGCCTCGGTGGCCTCCGCTCCCGCGACCGGCACCCCGGCGGACTGGCCGCTGCGGGTGCGCCGACGGCGGCGCGGCTGACGGGGACCGGAGGCGGCCTCGGTGTCCGCGGTGCCCTCGGCAGCGTCCAGCGCCTCCGTGGCCTCGGCGGCCGGGCCGTCCAGCGGGGTGCCGCCGCGGGTACGGCGACGCTGCCGCGGGGTACGGGTGCGGGTGGGGCGCTCCTCCTCGGCCGTGCTGCCGCGGCGGGGACCACGGCCGCGGCCACCGGTCTCACCGAGGTCCTCGACCTCTTCCGCGGCGAGGCCGGCCCGGGTGCGCTCGGCGCGCGGCAGGACGCCCTTGGTGCCCTCGGGGATGTTCAGCTGCTCGTAGAGGTGCGGCGAGGTGGAGTAGGTCTCCTCCGGCTCGTCGAACGGCAGCTCCAGCGCCTTGTTGATCAGCTTCCAGCGCGGGATGTCATCCCAGTCGACGAGGGTGACCGCGGTGCCCTTGGCGCCGGCCCGGCCGGTGCGGCCGATGCGGTGCAGGTAGGTCTTCTCGTCCTCGGGGGACTGGTAGTTGATGACGTGCGTGACGCCTTCGACGTCGATTCCGCGGGCGGCGACGTCGGTGCAGACCAGGACGTCGACCTTGCCGTTGCGGAAGGCGCGCAGCGCCTGCTCGCGGGCGCCCTGGCCGAGGTCGCCGTGGACCGCGCCGGACGCGAAGCCGCGCCGGGAGAGCTGGTCGGCGATGTCGGCGGCGGTCCGCTTCGTCCGGCAGAACACCATCGCCAGGCCCCGGCCCTCGGCCTGAAGGATGCGCGCGACCATCTCCGGCTTGTCCATGGAGTGCGCGCGGAAGACGTGCTGGGTGATGTTGGCGACCGTCGCGCCCTCGTCGTCCGGCGCGGTGGCGCGGATGTGGGTGGGCTGCGACATGTAGCGGCGGGCCAGCGAGATGACCTGGCCGGGCATCGTCGCGGAGAACAGCATGGTCTGCCGCTTGGCCGGCAGCAGCTGGATGATCTTCTCGACGTCGGGCAGGAAGCCCAGGTCGAGCATCTCGTCGGCCTCGTCCAGAACGAGGGTGCGCACCTGCGAGAGGTCCAGCTTCTTCTGGCCCGCGAGGTCCAGCAGCCGGCCGGGCGTGCCGACGACCACGTCGACGCCCTTCTTCAGCGCCTCGACCTGCGGCTCGTAGGCCCGACCGCCGTAGATCGCCAGGACCCGGACGTTACGGACCTTGCCGGCGGTGAGCAGATCGTTGGTGACCTGCTGGCACAGCTCGCGGGTGGGGACGACGACGAGGGCCTGCGGCGCCTCGGTCAGCTGCTCGGGCTGCGAGCGGCCCGCCTCGACGTCCGCGGGGACCGTGACGCGCTCGATGAGCGGCAGGCCGAAGCCCAGGGTCTTGCCCGTGCCGGTCTTGGCCTGGCCGATGACGTCGTTGCCGGAGAGGGCGACGGGGAGCGTCAGCTCCTGGATGGGAAAGGGGGAGATGATGCCGACGGCCTCAAGGGCTTCGGCCGTCTCGGGGAAAATCCCAAGGTCTCGAAACGTAGACAGGATCTTGCCTCTTCTGTGAGACGCGGCGTGAGGCGGCGAAGGGGGTCGTACCGCTCCGTCGTACGGCTTCGTACGGAGCCGGCCTGATGGCGGCCGGTGGGGCGGGACCACTGCCAACGCCCAGGCACTCGTGCCGCGAGCGGTGTCCCTCCCGCAATGCGTACGTCACGTACGCGCCGCGGAGCAGGGCGGTCGGTTTGGAGCCGATCGGGCCACCGACCGGGCATCCGCTTCGTGGAACGACCCACCGGTTACCGGCAGGTCCAATACCACTGTACCCCGGATACCGCGTACCCATCCGAAGGCGTGTATGAGTGAGGAATACATCACGTCCGCGCGGGCCGCCCGCCGGCGGCTCCGAACGCCGTTCGTACGAGGGAACGGAAGTGGCTGACCAGGGCCTTCCCCCGGGCGTCGGGCGGGCTATTGTGCCGGTCATGGGAACGCCTGACAACGCCGCGGCTGACGCGCAAGAACACACCGGGATCGCCGCCCAGGACTGGGCGCAGGCATCCGCCGACCCGCAGTACCGGGCCGCCGTGATCGATCTGCTGGGCGCGCTCGCGTACGGCGAGCTGTCCGCCTTCGAGCGCCTGGCGGAGGACGCCAAGCTCGCGCCGACGATGGACGACAAGGCCGAGCTGGCCAAGATGGCCTCGGCCGAGTTCCACCACTTCGAGCGGCTGCGGGAGCGGCTCGCGCAGATCGAGGCGGAGCCGAACGAGGCGATGGAGCCGTTCGCCGCCGCCCTGGACGAGTTCCACCGCCAGACCGCGCCGTCGGACTGGCTGGAGGGCCTGGTCAAGGCGTACGTGGGCGACTCGATCGCGAGTGACTTCTACCGCGAGGTCGCAGCGAGGCTGGACTCCGACACCCGTGACCTGGTGCTGGCCGTGCTGGACGACACCGGGCACGCGTCCTTCGCCGTCGAGAAGGTGCGCGCGGCCATCGAGGCCGAGCCGCGGGTCGGCGGACGGCTGGCGCTGTGGGCGCGGCGGCTGATGGGTGAGGCGCTCTCGCAGGCCCAGCGGGTGGTCGCGGACCGCGACGCGCTCTCCACGATGCTGGTCGGCGGCGTCGCCGACGGCTTCGACCTGGCGGAGGTGGGCCGGATGTTCTCCCGGATCACCGAGGCGCACACCAAGCGGATGGCGGCACTGGGGCTGGCGGCCTGACGCCGGCCGGACATACGGACGCCGCCTGACGGGCGCGCCGGTCGGTTCAGGCCGTCCGGTGCCCCTTCAGGGGCGTCGCCGGCCGCCGAAGACGGTGGTGCGAGGGCCGCACCAGGACCGAGAGCAGGGCCGCGCCCACCAGGACCGCGGCGACCATCACCTGGACGGGGTGTCCGGGGCCGAGGATCGAGCGGGTCAGCAGGGCGCCGAGCAGCGCCGCGACCGGGCCCGTCGCCAGCGTGAGGGCGCGCGAGGGGAAGCGGTCGGGCAGCCAGCGCGTGGCGGACAGGGCGATGGCGAAGCCGATGAGTGCGGCTCCGAGCGCTTCCCAGATCATGCTCTTCCCTCCCGCGTGCCGGTCTGCCCGCGCGTCGACGCTGCTGCCGCAGTGCCGCCGCCGACGGGCCGATCGGACGAACAAATGGGTCGTAGGCGGTCGTACCCAAGGGGTCGCGGCAGCAACCCTCCCGTCCCGGATCACCTGCCTGATCAGCTCAGCCGGGCCGACCCGAACGGACTGAACTGCGAAAGGGCGACGGCCCGGAGGGCATATCCCCCCGGGCCGCCGCCCTCGTCCGCATCGGATGCAGGGTGCCGCGGCCGGCACCCTTCCGGTCAGAGCGCGCCGAAACCGACCTTGCGGCCGGACGGCTCGCCGAGCTCCACATAGGCCAGCCGGTCCGCCGGGACCAGGACCTTGCGGCCGTGTTCGTCCACCAGCTTCAGCAGCTCCGACTTGCCGGCCAGCGCATCGGACACCGCGCGCTCGACCTCTTCGGCAGACTGCCCGCTCTCCAGAACGATCTCGCGGGGTGCGTGCTGCACGCCGATCTTGACCTCCACGGCTTCTGTTCCCTCCGATGGTCTGGGGGTGCCCCCAGCGCTAGCTGGGGGAGGGTGCGCGGCCATCCGCGCCGTACGCAGCACACATTAGCCCGGTACGGGGACGCACAGGACGCCTCGCACCACGCCAGCAGCGAACACGGTCAGTGCGTGTCGCTGCCGTGCAGCGGGAAGCCGGCGATGCCCTTCCACGCGAGCGAGGTCAGCAACGCCACCGCGGTGTCCCGGGGGACCTGGCTCCCGGACGACAGCCAGTAGCGCGCCACCACCTGGGAGACCCCGCCCAGGCCCACGGCGAGCAGCATCGACTCGTCCTGCGAGAGGCCGGTGTCCTCGGCGATCACCGCGCTGATGGCCTCGGCGCACTCCAGCGACACCTTGTCGACCCGCTCGCGGACCGCCGGCTCGTTGGTCAGGTCCGACTCGAAGACCAGCCGGAAGGCGCCGCCCGGGTCCTCCACGTACGCGAAGTAGGCGTCCATCGTCGCCGCGACCCGCTGCTTGTTGTCGGTCGTCGACTCCAGCGCGGAGCGCACCGACTGGAGCAGCGACTCGCAGTGCTGGTCCAGCAGGGCGAGGTACAGGTCCAGCTTGCCCGGGAAGTGTTGGTAGAGCACCGGCTTGCTGACGCCCGCCCGCTCGGCGATGTCGTCCATCGCGGCCGCGTGGTAGCCCTGTGCGACGAACACTTCCTGGGCCGCGCCCAGGAGCTGGTTGCGTCGGGCGCGGCGTGGCAGGCGTGTGCCCCGCGGGCGTGCCGCCTCGGTCTGCTCGATGGCGCTCACGCTGCCTCCCAGAAGTCGTTCCGTACGCGGCCAGTACAAGGTGGTGCACCGCGCCCGCCATCGTACTTTTGGGTAACGACGCTGTGCGCGGCCTGGGGCGAGAAATTCTGCCCGGGACCGTTTGTGCAATCAGACATAACGTCCCAGGTCATCGGTATTCGTCTTCGTTGAGCTCCACGACCCGCGCCTGCTCGGCGAGATCCGCCTCGTTCGCCGCCCCCGGGTCGATGCGAGTCAGCGAGTCGTCGCGTTGCGGGGCGAGCTCGGCGTACTGCTCCGCGGCGTCCGCCTCCGGCGCCTCCACGTCGAACTCGGTGGCGTCGCTCTCGTCCTCAAAGGTGTCCGGGTCTGTCGGGTCGACGCGCATGGTGGCTGCCTTTCTGGGCTTTTCGGGCTTTCTGAGCTCTCCGGGCCTTCTGGGCCCTCTCACGGTCTCGCGGTGTCGGCTGGGCCGGCTGGTGCCTGGCTGAAAAGCGGGGCCGGGGCGGCTGCCCTTGCCTACGAGCCTAGGAGAGCCGCCGCGACGGCGCGATGCGGTGTGTGACGGCGAACACACGATCGGGGGCGTGATCGTCTCGTAACATCGACCCCATGTCTTCGTCGCCGCCTTCGACCGGGTCGCCGGACACCGCAACCTCCGCTCTCCCGGTGCCGCCGGCCGGCCCCGGCGGGCGCGGCGCGGTGGAGACGGTCCGCACCGTGACCCTGTCGGGCCTCACGCTGGCCGTGCGGACACCGGACGGGCACCTGGCCGCGGTGGACGGCACGGGCGACGCCGGCGCCGGGCCGGCCCGTGAACCCGCGCTCTACGTCCACGGCCTCGGCGGCTCCTCACAGAACTGGTCCGCCCTGATGTCGCTGCTCGCCGACCGGGTGGACGGCGAGGCGATCGACCTGCCCGGTTTCGGGCACTCGCCGCCGCCGGAGGACGGCAACTACTCCGTCTCCGCGCAGGCGCGCGCGGTCATCGGCTACCTCGACGCGGCCGGCCGCGGCCCCGTGCACCTCATCGGCAACTCGATGGGCGGCGCGGCGACGACCCGGGTCGCGGCCGCGCGCCCGGACCTGGTCCGCACCCTCACCCTGATCTCGCCGGCGCTGCCCGAGCTGCGGCCGCAGCTGACGGCGGTGCCCACCGCGCTGCTCGCCGTCCCCGGCGTCGCCGGGCTCTTCGGCCGGCTCACCCGGGACTGGACGCCCGAGCGCCGCACCCGCGAGGTGCTGGCGCTCTGTTACGGCGACCCCGCCCGGGTCACCCCGGAAGGGTTCAACTCCGCGGTCGACGAGTACGCCAGGCGGCTCCAACTCCCGTACTTCTGGGACGTGATGGAGCGCTCGGCGCGGGGTCTGGTGAACTCCTACACGCTCGGCGGGCAGCACAATTTGTGGCGTCAGGCAGAGCGGGTGCTCGCCCCCACCCTTCTCGTCTACGGTGGACGCGACCGCCTGGTCTCCGTCCGGATGGCGCGGCGGGCGGCCGCGGCGTTCCGCGGTTCGCGGCTGCTGACACTGCCGGAGGCGGGGCACGTGGCGATGATGGAGTACCCGGAGGCGGTGGCGCGGGCCGTCCGCGACCTGCTCGACTCCGACGTGACCGATGAGATCGCCGATGCGGGCAGGAGCTGACACGCCTCGTGGGACGCCATAGCCGCCGAGGACGGCCGGAGAGCGCAACCGACGCACCGGAGACGGCCGTACCGCCCGGAGCGCGGGTGCCCGGACCGGGCTCGGGGCGCCGCCGGCGCGAGCCGGTGGAGGGCGACACGGTGCGCGGCGGGCACCCCGAACAGCGCGAACCGGGCGGTGGCTGGGGCGAGTTCCCGACAACGACACCGTCCCCGATGCCGGCCGGGCAGACCGGACCGCGGATTCCCCGGCCGCGGACGGAGATGTCCGGCACCCGGCCGCTCGCCGCGCCGGGCGGCGGACCGGGCCCGCGCCGCGACTACGTGGCGGCCTTCGACGGGGGCGTCGACGAGGACGACAACGTCTTCCGGGCCGGTGCGCCCGATGCGCGCGGGGCGCCGGGCGGGCGCTTCACGGGGCGATCGGTGGTCTTCGACCGGAACCCGGCGGACCCGGCCGACGGGCCGCTGGACGGCGAACCCGCCCTCGGGGCCGAGGCGCCCGGCGAGGGCGACGACCCCGGCGCGCAGGACGTGCGGTACGACGCGAAGAAGGGCGGCAAGGGCCGGACGTTGACCGGAGCGGCCGCCGCGGCGGTGACCACCGTGCTCGCCGTCGTCATCGCGGGCCAGGTCGCCGAGCAGCACAAGGACGGCGGCGACCCGCAGCCGCGCAGCGGCAACGACCGCACCGACGGCGGCGACGAGGCCTCCAGGTCACAGCACAGGCCCACCCAGGACGCCAAACCCGCCGGCTACGACGAGAAGATGTCGCAGCGCTTCCCGCTGGCGGCGGACCTGGCGGCCAGCGGGCGGTTCCGGCCGGTCGGCGGCGACGCCAAGGCGCCCGGGCACGGCAAGGTGCTGCGCTACCGCGTCGACATCGAGGAGGGGCTGCCGCTGGACGGCGCGCTGTTCGCCGAGGCGGTCCACAAGACCCTGAACGACGACCGGAGTTGGGCGCACGGCGGAGCGCGGACCTTCCAGCGAGTGGCCTCCGGGCCCGCCGACTTCGTGATCACCCTGGCGAGCCCGGTCACCACCGGGAAGTGGTGTGCCAAGTCCGGTCTCGACACCACCGAGGACAACGTCTCCTGCGACTCGGCGGCGACCGACCGCGTCATGATCAACGCCTACCGGTGGGCACAGGGGGCCAAGACCTACGGGCCCGACAAGATGCTCGCCTACCGCCAGATGCTGATCAATCACGAGGTCGGCCACCGGCTCGGCCACAACCACGAGGTCTGTTCCCGGCAGGGCGCACTGGCCCCGGTGATGATGCAGCAGACGAAGTTCCTGACGACGGACGGTGTGACCTGCCGCCCCAACTCCTGGCCGTTCCCCACTCAGCGGTGAGCCGGCCGGGCCGCGGAGCGGCGCCGGCTCCGGGCCGCCGCGCGGGTCGTGACGCATAGCGCGCCGAAACGCCCTTAGGGGCGGAAAGTTACGTGCTTTCACCCCTTCCGGTGGCGCGATGGACAACCGTCCATCGCGCCACCGGCCCTTTTGCATAGCTTCTTCCTGCAGGTGACGGCGGTGCGGTCGCCCCCAAGGGCCTTCGACGGGCTCCGGCCCGGGGGACCCCCGTCGCCGGGGACGTCGACAAGGGAGGACGGGGGTGCAGCCGTGCGCGTTGGACTGCTCACCGAGGGTGGCTACCCGCATGCGTCCGGTGAGTCGCACGCGTGGTGCGACCGGCTCGTGCGCGGGCTCACCGGCCATGACTTCGAGGTCTACGCCCTGAGCACCCGGGCCCGCGAGGAGCCGTGCCCACGGCGCGGCCTGCCGGACCACGTCCGCACGGTGCGCAGCGCGCCCCTGTGGGGCGACTTCCCCGCCGAGCACCACCGGACCGCCGAGGAACGCCGGGGCCGCGCCCCCGGACGGCGCGCACGGCGCCGGTTCACCGAGCACTTCGGCGACCTGGTGACGGCCTTCGCCGCGGCCCCGCCCGGAAGCGGGCCGCCGGCCCCGGACGGAGCCCCCGGCCCTGCGCTGACCAGCAAGGCGGACCGTTTCGCCAGCGGTCTCTACGGGCTCGCCGAACGGGCCCGGGAGCACGGCGGACTGCCCGCCCTGCTCCGCTCCGAGGACGCCGTCCGCACGCTGGAGGCCGCCTGCCACGGCCCCCATACGCTGCCCGCCGCCCACGGCGCCCAGGTCAGCGACCTGCTGGCGGTCGCCGAACAGCTCGAACTCGCGCTGCGCCCGCTGTCGTTGGACTGGTACGGCGACCGGGACGCCCCGGGCCTCGACGCCGTGGACCTCTGCCACGCCGCCTCCGGCGGTGCGGCGGCCCTCCCCGGACTGTTGGCCAAACGCTTCTTCGGTACTCCGCTCCTGGTCACCGAGTACGGCGTACGGCTGCGCGAGCACTATCTGGCGCGCGCCGCGGCGCCGTTGAGCGTCCCCGTGCGGGCCCTGCTCGCCGCGTTCCAGGGCGCGTTGGCCGCCGAGACCTACGCCCAGGCCGCCCTGATCACCCCCGGCAACACCCACGCCCGACGCTGGCAGGAGCGTTGCGGCGCCGACCGCGACCGGCTGCGCACCGTCTACCCCGGCATGGACGCCGGCCCCTTCACCGCCGTCGCGGACGCCCCGGCCGACGACTCCAAGACGCTGGTGTGGGTCGGTGCCGTAGAGCCGGCGAAGGACCTGGTGGCGCTGCTGCACGCGTTCGCCGAGGTCCGCAGGGCCGAGCCGGAGGCCACCTTGCGGATCATCGGCGGGGTGGGCCGTGACCCCCGGGCGCCCGGATACCTCGCGCACTGCCGGGCGCTGGCCGCCCAGCTCTTCCCCGACGAGGCGGCCGACGACCGCACCGTCGGTGAGAACCCGGTCAGCTTCGAGGAGATCGGCAGCCCCGACGTGCCGACCCTGGAGGACGCCTACGCCTCCGGTGCCGTCGTGGTGCTCTCCAGCGTCATCGAGGGCTTCCCGCGCTCCCTGGTGGAGGCGATGTTCTGCGGCCGGGCCACGGTGTCCACCGATGCCGGCGCGGTCTGCGAAGTCATCGGCGGAACCGGCCTGGTCGTCCCGCCGCGCAACCCGCGCGCGCTCGCCGAGGCCTGCCGCGCGCTGCTCGGCGACCCGGACCGCAGGGCACGGCTGGGCGCCGCCGCCCGGGCGCGGGCGCTCGAACTCTTCACCGTCGAGCAGAACGTCGCGGCCTTCCGCGGCCTCTACCTGGAGCTGATCTCGCACGCCCCGGCCCGCCCGGCCGATGACCGTGGGCGGGACGCACAGGGTGTACCGCAGCCCTTCGACCGGCCGCCCGAGGCCCATGTCCCCGGCCGCTGGGCCGCGTCCGGCGGCGCTGCCAAGGCCGGTGCGCCGGCCGGGCGGACACCGAGCTGGGCGGTGCCGGAGGGGGCGCGGCGGGCCGCGGAACCGGTGCCGGCCGGCGGGGCCGGGGACGGGCGTCCCCCCTGGGCCGATGGGGGTGCCCCCGGTCGAACGACGTCGGAACCGGGGGACCGCCGAAGGCCCTTGGGGGAGGCCGGCGTCGAAGGGGCGCGGTGACCGATGGGGCAGGGACGGCACGGCGACGGGCTGGGGGCCCTCCCAGCCGTGGCCGCGGGAGCGTGATCAGTGTGAGGGAGATGGCAGTGCTGACCGGTGTGCTGGATGTGATGTGTGCGATGGGGGTGGTGGGCGTGGCCCTGGTGACTGGCATGGCCGATGTGGCGCACGCCGGCAACCGTGACGGCCTCCGGCGCCGCGGCCGCGCCGACGGCCCGGCGTACGCGGGCGGCCGTACCGCCCCGGCCGGCACGGCTGTGCCGTCAGGCGGCGCCGCCCGCCCCGACCGGCACGGCCGTACCGGGACCCCGGCTGCGGGGGAGGGCGCATGACCGCCACCGACGAGGGCCCCGCCCGAGCCGCCGCGGGCCGCGCCGCGGAGCGGGACGCGGCACCCCGCAGGGACGCCGCCGCCCGCCCCGCTCGCCGCGGCCCCGCCGACCCGGTACGGGTGCTGATGCACCGTCACCAGAAGCTCTGCGCGCACGCCGTCGACCCCCTGGAGATCGCCGCCGGGCTGGAGGCCCACGGCGTCACCGACCGCACCGCCGCCCGCTTCCGGCACCGCGACGTCTTCTCGCTGGCCGAGGAGCTCTACGCCCGGGTCCCGCGGGCCGAGTCCGCCGACCGGCCCGCGGCCGGGCAACGGACCTGTCCTCCCGCCTCCTCCCCCCAGGAACGTTCCGGGCGGGTCCGGGGGTGGGGCGGGCGCGGCGCCGCGCTGCACCTGCTGCCCGGCGCCGTCTGCCTCGCCACCGTCACCGCCCTCGCCTCGGCCGGTGACGAGGTGACTCCCCTGTTCCACCTGGCCGTCGGTGCCGTCGGTGCGGCGCTGCTCGTGCTCGCCGTCCGGCTCGCCGTACGGGCCGGACCGCTGCGGCCGCGCCACCACGGCGCCCCCTCGCGGACCGCCGGCCTGTGGGTCTGCTGGACCGCCGGCTACGCGGTGTACGGCGACTGGCTGCTCGGCCAGCTGCTCAGCGGCGGCCCCGACCTGCCGGATGTCCATCCGCGGGCCGCCGTCGCCACCGCCGTGGCGCTCTCCCTCGCCGTCCTCCCCGCGGCCGGCTGCGCCCGCTGGTTCGCGGTGCGCGGGCGGCGCGGCCTGGCCGCCAGCCGCGGCCTCGCGGAGTTCGCCGCCCGGGTACGGCCGCTGCTGCTCGCCGCCACCCTGCTCTTCCTGGGCGCGCTGGCCGCGCTGCTCCTGGTGGCGGGGGTGGTCCTCGGCGAGGGCGACGGGGGCGCCACCGCGGCGGTGGCCGCCGCCGCGGTCGGCCTGCTGCTCTTCCTCGCCCGGCTGCTGACCCTCCACGGCTTCCCCGAGGCGGCCACGGCGGGCCTGGCCTCGGCCGCGGTCCTGGAGGCGCTCGCCCTGGCCCTGGTGCTGATCGCCCGGCTCCCCGGCCTGGCCCCGCTCGACCTTCCGGTCGAGGCGCTGACCACCACCGCGGGACCGGCCGCGGTCCCCGCCGTGGCCTGCACGGCGGCCGCCCTGGTCCTCCTCGTCCACGGCCTGCGGGCGCTCACCGGCGCCTGTGCGCACTCGCCGGCCCCGGCCGGGTCGGGAAAGGCGCACCGGCCGTGACCCTTCCGACGCCCGCCCGCCCCGAACGTCCCACACCCTCACACGGGCACCCCCGTCCCGCACCACCCCCGGAGCGGCACCCCGAAACGGCCGCTCCGGATCCTTCGGACCCCTCGCCGCGAACCCCACCCCCCACGTGGCCCCCGCCCCCGAGGCGGACGCCGACCCCGCGGCCGGAGCCGACGCACTTCCCACGAACCGCCTTAGGAGCACGACACATGAACGTCCACCCGACCACAGGCCACGCGGACCGGGGGGTCGCACGATGAGGGTGCTGCTCATCGGCGCCAACGGCTACCTCGGCCGCTTCGTCGCCGACCGCCTGCTCGCCGACCCCGCCGTCCAGCTCACCGCCCTCGGGCGGGGCGACGACGCCGACGTCCGCTTCGACCTGGCCACCGGCAGCCCCGGGGCGCTCACCCGCTTCCTCGACGCGGTGCACCCCGGCGTGGTCGTCAACTGCGCGGGCGCCACCCGCGGCGGCGCCCGCGAGCTGACCCGACACAACACCGTCGCGGTCGCCACCATCTGCGAATCGCTGCGGCGCAGCGGCTGCGGCGCCCGGCTCGTCCACCTGGGCTGCGCCTCCGAATACGGGCCCTCACAGCCCGGTTCCTCGACCGCCGAGGACGCCGTACCGCGCCCCGGAGGCCCCTACGGCGTCAGCAAACTGGCCGCCACCGAACTGGTCCTGGGCTCCGGCCTGGACGCCGTCGTGCTGCGGGTCTTCTCGCCGGTCGGCCCCGGCACCCCCGCGGGCTCGCCGCTCGGCCGGCTCGCCGAGGCGATGCGCCGCGCCATGCAGTCCGGCGACAGTGAACTCAAGCTCGGCGGGCTCGGCGTGCAGCGGGACTTCGTCGACGTGCGGGACGTCGCCCGGGCCGTGCACGCCGCCTCGCTGTCGGCCGCACAGGGGGTGGTCAACATCGGGACCGGTCGCGCGGTGCGGCTGCGCGAGGCCGCGTCCGTGCTCGCCCGGGTCGCCGGCTTCGGCGGCGCGCTGCACGAGCTGGACTCCCCGCCGGCCCGGCTGGTCATCCCCGGTCCCACCGCCGACCACCCGGTCGGCTCGCCGCCCGCGACCTACCCGTACCCGGACGGCTGCGGCACCTGGCAGCAGGCGGACGTCCGCACCGCCCGCGACCGGCTCGGCTGGCGCCCGCGGATCGTCCTGGAGGAGTCCCTCGCCGACATCTGGATGGAGGCTGCGTGTCGCATCTGATCACCCCGGCCGACACCACCCGGTCCCCGACCGGGCCCGCCCCGCTCGGCATCGGCGTACCGGGCTTCGCCCATCCGCTGCTGGCCCCCACCGAGTGGTCCGAACTGCTGCGCTGCGCCTCCGGGTTCGTGCACTGGGCGGTGCTCAACGTCGCCGACGGACCCGGGGCCCGCCCCGACCCGCACTGCGTGCCGGCCGCCGCCCGGCTTCGTGAGACGGGTGTCCGAGTGCTGGGACACCTGGACCTGGGCCACGGCGCGCGGCCCTTCGGCGAGCTGCTCTCCGACGCCCACCGCTATCTGGAGTGGTACGAGGCCGACGGCTTCTGGCTGGACCGCGCGCCCACGGACCGGCACCTGCTGCCCGCGACCCGGCGGCTCACCGCCACCCTGCGGGCCCTGTGCGACGACGGCCACCTCGTCCTCGGGCACGGCGGCCACCCCCACCCGGGCTACGCCGAGTGCGCCGACCAGCTCGTCACCTTCGCCGGCCGCTGGGCCGACTACCGCTGGTCGCAGGTGGCCGAGTGGACCGCCGACCACCCTCCGCAGCGGTTCTGCCACCTCGTCCACAGCGTGCCGCGGACCCATCTGGACGAGGCGCTGCGGATCGCCCGCTGGCAGGGGGCCGGCACCGTGTTCGTCACCGACCGCCGGGCCGCCGGGGCGGTAGGGGCGGCAGCGGGCGCCTGGGAATCGCTGCCCGGCTACTGGGACGATTTTGTCTCGCGCATCGGACCGGGTGTCTCGGAATGAAGAAGGGCGTGGCAGTGTTACGGGAAGACAACCAGTCCTCAGATACCGACCAACCCCCTTGATGAGGTCATCCGTGTCGCTGCCACCCCTGGTCGAGCCCGCTTCGGAGCTCACCGTCGACGAGGTCCGCAGGTACTCCCGCCACCTGATCATCCCCGATGTCGGGATGGACGGGCAGAAGCGGCTGAAGAACGCCAAGGTGCTGTGCGTCGGCGCCGGCGGCCTGGGCTCGCCCGCGCTGATGTATCTCGCCGCGGCCGGCGTCGGCACGCTCGGCATCGTGGAGTTCGACGAGGTCGACGAGTCGAACCTGCAGCGCCAGATCATCCACAGCCAGGCGGACATCGGCCGCTCCAAGGCCGCGTCCGCCAAGGACTCGGTCCTGGGCATCAACCCGTACGTCACGGTCAACCTGCACGAAGAGCGCCTCGACTCCACGAACGTCATGGAGCTCTTCGCCCAGTACGACCTGATCGTGGACGGCACCGACAACTTCGCCACCCGCTACCTGGTCAACGACGCCTGCGTGCTGCTGAACAAGCCGTACGTCTGGGGTTCGATCTACCGCTTCGACGGTCAGGCCTCGGTGTTCTGGTCCGAGCACGGCCCCTGCTACCGCTGCCTGTACCCGGAGCCCCCGCCGCCGGGCATGGTGCCGTCCTGCGCCGAGGGCGGCGTCCTCGGCGTGCTGTGCGCCTCCATCGGCTCCATCCAGGTCAACGAGGCCATCAAGCTGCTCGCCGGCATCGGTGAGCCGCTGGTCGGCCGCCTGATGATCTACGACGCACTGGAGATGACGTACCGTCAGGTCAAGGTCCGCAAGGACCCGAACTGCGCGGTCTGCGGCGAGAACCCGACCGTCACCGAGCTCATCGACTACGAGGCCTTCTGCGGCGTCGTGTCCGAGGAGGCCCAGGAGGCGGCGGCCGGCTCGACGATCACTCCCCGGCAGCTCAAGGAGTGGATCGACGCCGATGAGAAGATCGACATCATCGACGTCCGCGAGCCCAACGAGTACGAGATCGTCTCCATCCCCGGCGCCCGGCTGATCCCGAAGAACGAGTTCCTGATGGGCACCGCCCTCCAGGACCTCCCGCAGGACAAGAAGATCGTCCTGCACTGCAAGACGGGTGTCCGCTCCGCCGAGGTTCTCGCCGTACTGAAGTCCGCTGGCTTCGCCGACGCCGTGCACGTCGGCGGCGGCGTCATCGGCTGGGTCAACACGGTCGAGCCGGAGAAGCCGGTCTACTGAGCCGCTGAGCCGCACACACGCGACAGGCGCCGGTCCGCACCCCGCGGACCGGCGCCTGTCGCGTGCGGACCTGGTCGCGTGCGGACCCGGCGTGCAGACCTGTCGCTTTCAGACCTGTCGCGCCCTCAGATCTCGCCCCGGCGCGTCAGGAACGTGAAGGCCAGCCAGCCCGGCAGCACCGGCAGCCAGAACACCATCAGCCGGAACAGCAGCACCGCCGGGAACGCCGTGTCGCCGGGGAGCCCGGCGATGGTCAGGGCGGTGATCAGCGCACCCTCCACGGCGCCCACGCCGCCCGGCGTCGGGGCCGCCGAGCCCAGCGCGTTGCCGGCGAGGAAGGCGACCGCGATGCTCGCGTAGCTGATCTTGTCGCCGCCGCCGAACGCCCGGATCGAGGCGTCCAGACACATCACGTTCGCCGCCGTCAGCAGCAGCATCCCGCCGATGCCGGTGACCAGCTTCCGGGGCCGCTGGAGGATGTCCAGCATCCGCGGCACCACGCCCGCGAACAGCGACCGCACCCGGGTCGCCACGAACTTCCGCAGCACCGGCACCGCCGTGACGATCAGCACCAGCACCGCCACGGTCAGCAGCCCGGCGATGACCGTACGGGACGGCGAGATGTCCTGCGTCTGCTCGGTGCCGGTCAGATAGCCGAAGGCCAGCAGCAGCATGATGTGACTGCCCAGACCGAACAGCTGGGACGCTCCGACGCTGGCCACCGCCAGCCCCGGACGCACCCCGGCGCGCTGGAGGAACCGGGTGTTCAGCGCCACCCCACCGATGGCCGCGGGCGCCACCAGCTTCACGAAGTTGCCCGCGATCTGCGCGATCACCGTCCTGACGAACGACACCTTCTCGGTGACGAACCCCAGCAGGCTCATCGCCGCCGCCGGGTACGTCAGCGCCGAGAAGAACGTCGCCACCGCCACCCACTCCCACTGGGCCTCGCTGATCACATCGCCCAGGTTGAAGTTGGTCAGCTGCGACAACAGCAGGTACACCGCGAACGCGCCGGCGATCCAGCTGATCAGGATCCGCGGGCTGAGCCGCTCCAGCTTCGCCGGTTCGATCACCGCGGTGGGCCGGATCAGCAGCACCTGCCGGCGGATCTGGGCCAGCAGATCCTCTTCCCGGGCCTCCTCCGACGCCTCGTCCAGCGCCCGCTTCTCGGCGTTCTTCTCCGCGTGCCGCTCGGCCCGCAGTGTCTTGCGGTCCTTGGGGCCCGCCGCCTCCCGCGCCTCGCGCGCCTCCTTGGCGGCCTGCGACGTCGCCAGCACCGCCTCGCGCTCCCGCTTGGCGCGCTCGCGGGCCAGCTGCCGCAGCGTGGCCCGGGTGGTGCGGCTGAGCGCGATCGGCTGGAGCATCGGGAGGCTGTCGGCGACCGCGTCCGGGCCGAGCACCTCGACGGCCGCGGCCACCGCCCGCTCGGCGCCGACCCGCAGCCCGCAGGTGGCCAACAGCTGGGCGATGTCCATCCGCAGTACGAGATCACCGGCCGCGATCTCGCCGCCGCGCAGCTCGGTCAGCACGATGTTGCCGGAACGATCCACCAGCAGGGCGTCACCGACCAGCCGCCGGTGCGCGATCCGCCGCGACTGCAACGCCTCGACCTGCCGCCAGGCGCTGTGCATCAGCGCGTCGGTGATCTCCTCGTCGGCCAGCGCGTCGAAGGTGCGGCCCCCGATGTGCTCGTAGACCAGCATCACCGCGTCCGGGCCGAGCTCCGAGGTGGCGATCAGCTTGGGCGCATTGGCGCCCGCCGCGATCGCCGCGTACGCCAGCAGGGCCTCCTGCTCCAGTGCCTGGCGCAGCGACTGGAGGCTGCGGCGCTGGTTGATGCCGCGCAGCGACAGCCGCCGCCACACCCGGTAGAAGAAGCCCTGGGCCTGCTGCTCCCGGTCGACGACGGTGACATCGATCGGCGGGCCGTCCTCCAGGGTGACGATGTAGCGGCGGCCGCGGTCCGCGTGCTCGTTCTGCTCCGCCTGGGCCGCGTCCTCCGCGCGCATCGCGCTGACCGGGTGGAAGCCGACCCGGCGCAGCCCCGCGAGGAGGTTCTGCCCGGTGGGGCGGACGTTGGGGGAGCCGACGGCGTAGAGCGTGCCGTAGGCGACGGTCCAGCCGATCAGCACCGTCGTGATGATCGCGAACGGAGTGGTGTACCGGCCCACCAGGACCGCGAACGCCTCCAGCAGCAGCACGCCCCACATCGCGACCCGCCAGCGCGGCCGCCGGGACATCCCCACCGCCGTCATATAGGCGATCACCGGCGCCAGGTAGCTGTGCACCGGCGCGGAGAGCGAGCCGTTCGCCAGCGGCTGGGTCAGCGCGACCCGGATGGAGGCGGGGGCGGCCTCGGCCACCCACAGGTCGGTGGCGAGCGACACCCCGTGGGCGAGGACGGCGGCGAGCACCCCGTCCGCGATCCGCAGCCCGTCCCGCTTGATCAGCCGCTCCACGGCGAACGCCACCGGCACGATCAGCACCGCGACGCTGGACGTCAGCCCCGCCAGGTTGATCAGCAGCGGCGGCGCGGCCTTCGCGCCGGTGCCGATGTCCCGCGCCAGGCCCGCCGTGGTGCCGTGGGCGAACGTGGCCAGTCCGAGGACGAGGGCGATCCCCGCCATCCCGAGCAGCAGCCGCAGCAGGTCGGCGGGCCGGTGCACCCGGGCGGGCAGCAGCGGCTCGTCGCCGGAGACCCGGTCGACGTGGAATTCGCCGCACTCGTCGGCGCTCAGGTCCGAGCGGTGCGCGCCGCCGCGGGGCCTGCCCCGGGCCGCGCCGGACACCGGCTCCTCGCCCTTGTGGTGCTCGACGTGCTCGTCCGGAACCTGCTTCTGCTCGCGCTCCTCCTCGTTGCGCTGCGATGGCTCGGGCTCCCTGGGCCCCTTCGGCCTCTCGGACGCCCCTGGTCGTTCGGCCTTCTCGATCGTGCTCGCCTTTTCGGTAGCGGAAGCCGTGACCGGCCTTCGTGGGTGCTTCCCCGCGACGGGCAGCGCGTCAGGGGCGCCCGCCTCCCGCGGAGGCGCCGCACCCTGCTGCTCGGCTGTCTCTTCTTGATCTCGTATCACCAGTCACCGTCCGGAAGATGGTGGCACGGCCGACCAGTGGAGGGGGGCATCAGGGTGCATTTCGGGGGTACGGGAAGCGGAACGTCGGCCCCCGCTGCCGTGACGGCGAGGGCGGCGTCCCCCTTCCCGCGGGGCCAACGGCGCCGTGCCGCCGACCTCCCGGATGGTGCGGGACCGTGTGTCCGCTCCCATTGTCGGTGCCGTACGGCAGGATGGACCGAATGAGTGGGACCGGAGATACCGAGCCCGGCACCGAGGCCGGTGAGCTGCCCGAGTACGCGGAGCGGGTCCTCGCTGTCGCCGAGCTGATTCCGCCGGGCCGCGTGATGACGTACGGCGATGTCGCCGAGTGGCTGGAAGAGGGAGGGCCGCGGCAGGTCGGGCGGGTGATGGCCCTCTACGGTGGCGCGGTGCCCTGGTGGCGGGTGGTCCGCGCGGACGGCCAGCTGCTGCCCGGCCACGAACGGCGCGCCCTGGCGCACTACCGCGCCGAGGGCACCCCCCTGCGGGAAGCCGCCCGCACCGCGCCCGAGGGCAGCGCGCGCAGCGCCCCGGCGAGCGGCGGCGGTCCGAAGACGGGCGGGCCGATACCACGGCTCGACATGCGGCGGGCCCGCTGGGACGGGCATCAGGACGACGACGGCGCCCCCTAGCGTGTACGGCAGACCGCACGGCACGCGGCCGTACGGGCAGCCCGCACCGCGGCCCGCCGCGCACCGCATCCGCACCACGACCAGCACCCTTCTTTGGACCGGCGATCCACGTGAGTTCCTCCTCCTCGGCCGTCCCGCCGACGCAGCCCCACCGGGCGCGGCGGGACGACCCCGGCGCGTACCGACTGGTGCGTACCCCGCCGGGGCGGGTGGATCCTCCTGCCTTGGACGCAACCCAGCGCGCTGTGGTTGACCACCGGCACGGGCCGCTGCTGGTACTGGCCGGCCCCGGCACCGGCAAGACCACGACGCTGGTGGAGTCGGTCGCCCGCCGGATCCGGGCCGGCACCGACCCCGACCGGATCCTCGTCCTCACCTTCAGCCGCAAGGCCGCCGTCGCACTCCGCGACCGGCTCGCCGTCCGCCTGCGGGACCTGGAGGGGCACGGCCGTGACCGACGACGGGCCGGCGTCCCCCAGGCGACCACCTTCCACTCCTTCTGCTACGCCCTGGTCCGCGCCCACCAGGACGCCGACCTCTTCGCCGACCCTCTGCGGCTGCTGTCCGGACCCGAACAGGACCTCGTCGTCCGCGAGCTCCTCGAAGGACAGGCGGAGCTGGCCGGCGACGGACGCGCCCGGATCGGCTGGCCCGACGAACTGCGGGCCTGCCTGACCACCCGCGGCTTCGCCGACGAGGTCCGCGCGGTGCTCGCCCGCAGCCGCGAACTGGGCCTGGGTCCGGACGCCCTCGGCGACTTCGCCCGGCGCACCGGACGCCCCGACTGGAGCGCCGCCGCCGACTTCCTCGCCGAATACCTCGACGTGCTGGACGCCCAGGGGGTCCTGGACTACGCCGAGCTGGTGCACCGCGCCGTGCTGCTCGCCGGACGCCCCGACGTCGCCGCCGAGCTCGCGGCCCGCTACGACGCCGTCTACGTCGACGAGTACCAGGACACCGACGTCGCACAGGTACGGCTGCTGCGCGCCCTCGCCGGCAATGACGTGACCGCCGCCGCACCGGGCTCCCCGGGCCGCACCCTCATCGCCTTCGGCGACCCCGACCAGTCGATCTACGCCTTCCGAGGAGCCGACGTCAACGGCATCCTCGACTTCCCCGAGACCTTCCGGCGCGCCGACGGCACCCCCGCGCCGGTGGCCGTGCTGGGCACCGCCCGCCGCTCGGGCGCCGCCCTCCTCGCCGCCACCCGGCTGCTCACCCGCCGGATGCCGCTCACCCGGTTGCCCGCCCAGAAGGTCCGCGCCCACCGCGAGCCGGCCCCCGTACGGGACGGCGGCCGCGTCGAGGTCTCCACGTATCCGACGCCCGGCGCCGAGCTCGACAACATCGCCGACATCCTGCGCCGCGCCCACCTGGAGGACGGCGTGCCCTGGCGCGAGATGGCCGTCCTCGTCCGCGCCGGGGGGCGCACGATCCCCGCCGTGCGCCGCGCGCTCACCTCGGCCGGGGTACCGCTCGACATCGACGGCGACGACCTGCCGCTGCGCCACGAACCGGCCGTCGCACCCCTGCTCACGGCCCTGCGCGCGGCCGCCCGCGCGGCGCTGGCCGCCGCCACCGGCGACCACGCCGAGGACCCCGCCACCGACCACCGCCTCGACACCGAAACCGCCCTCGACCTGCTGACCTCCCCCCTGGGCGGCATGGACTCCGCCGACCTGCGCCGCCTGGGCCGCGCCCTGCGCGAGGAGGAGCGTGCCGCCGGGCAGCCGCTGCCGCCCCCCTCCGACGAACTGATCGCCCAGGCACTCGCCGAACCCCAGCGCCTGGTGGCCCACGACCCCGGCTACGCCCGCGGCGCCCAGCGGCTCGGCCTGCTGCTGCGCAAGGCCCGCGAACTGCTCGCCGGCGGCGGCACCGCGGAGCAGGCGCTGTGGGAGCTGTGGGACGGCACGCCCTGGCCGCAGCGCCTGGAGCGCGCCGCCCGCCGCGGCGGCGCCGCCGGCCGCAACGCCGACCGGGACCTGGACGCGGTGGTCGCCCTCTTCGAGACCGCAGCCCGCGCCGAGGAGCGCACCGGCGGCCGCGGCGCCCTCAACTTCCTGGAGGAACTCGACGCCCAGGACATCGCTGCCGACACCCTCACCCGCCGCACCGTCCGCCCCGACGCCGTCCGCCTGATGACCGCGCACCGCGCCAAGGGCCTGGAGTGGCGGCTCGTCGTCGTCGCCGGCGTCCAGGAGGGGCTCTGGCCCGACCTGCGCCGGCGCGGCTCACTCCTGGAGGCCGACCGCATCGGCCGCGACGGCCTCGCCGAACCGCTCACCCCCGGCGCGCTGCTCGCCGAGGAACGCCGCCTGTTCTACGTCGCCGCCACCCGCGCCCGTGAACGCCTCGTGGTCACCGCCGTCAAGGCCGCCGCCGACGACGGCGACCAGCCCTCCCGGTTCCTCACCGAACTCGGCGTCACCCCCCAGGACGTCACCGGTCGCCCGCGCCGCCCCCTCTCGGTCGCCGCGCTCGTCGCCGAACTGCGCGCCACCACCGTCGACCCGAACGCCGGCCCCGCCCTGCGCGAGGCCGCCGCCCAGCGCCTGGCCACCCTCGCCGCGCTGCACGACGACGACCACAAGCCCCTGGTGCCGGCCGCCCACCCCGACAACTGGTGGGGCCTCGCCGAACCCACCCACAGCAGCGTCCCGCTCCGTGACCGGGACCAGCCCGTGGTCCTCTCCGGCAGCGCCCTCGACCAGCTCGCCAACACCTGCTCCCTCCAGTGGTTCCTGGGCCGCGAGGTCAAGGCGGACGCCCCCGCCACCGCCGCCCAGGGCTTCGGCAACGTCGTCCATGTGCTCGCCGACGAGGTCGCCTCCGGCCGCACCCCCGCCGACCTGACCGTCCTGATGGAGCGCCTGGACTCCGTGTGGGACGCGCTCGCCTTCGACGCCCCCTGGAAGTCCCGCCAGGAGAAGGACAACGCCCGCGCCGCCCTGGAGCGCTTCCTGCGCTGGCACGTCATGGAGCGCGAGACCCGCGGCCGCGACGCCGTCGCCACCGAGCACGGCTTCGACGTCACCCTCACGGCAGCCGGCTACCAGGTCCGCGTCCGCGGCAGCATGGACCGGGTCTCCCGCGACGCACAGGGCAGGGCCTACGTCGTCGACTTCAAGACCGGCAAGCAGAAACCGACCGGACCCGAGGTCGCCCGCCACCCCCAGCTCGCCGTCTACCAGCTCGCGGTCCGCGAGGGCGCCGTCGACGAGGCCTTCGACGGCCGTACACCCGACGCCGCCGGCGCCGAACTGGTGCACCTGCGGCTCGGCGCGCCCCAGAAGGAGGGCGGCGAGGCGCTGCCCGCCGTACAGGCACAGCAGCCCCTGGACGGCGAGTGGGTCGGCGAACTCCTCGCCACGGCCGCGGGCCGCGTCCTGGAGGAGCGGTTCACCCCCACCACCGGCACCCACTGCACCCACTGCACCTTCCGCGCGTCGTGCAGCGCGCGGCCGGAGGGGCGGCATGTGGTCGACTGACGTTCCGCTGCGCTTGGCTGCCTGCCCACGTTGTTGGCTTTCCCGCCGTGGCCTGGCGGCCGGCGCTCCCCCCCACGTTCTTGGCTTTCTCTCCATGACGCCTGCGGCGGGCGGTTGCCGCTGCGCGGGGCTGTCAGCTGCGGGTGCGCCCCTCCGGACTTCGTCCTGCGGTCCGCCCCCTCCCGTGGGTGGGTGGAGAGGATTGGTGGGGGTGCCCGTAGACCGTCGTCTGCGCGCACGAGCCCTCTCACGCTCGCCCCCACGACCGTTTTTCCTCCCACTCACGGGAGGGGACGGGCCGGAGGGGCAGGGGTGTGGGACGTAAAGCGAAGCAATCCCACACCCCTGCCCCGCAGGACCGTCACCGCACCCAACACACCACGCCCGCCGCAGGCGCAACGGCGACAAGCCACCACGGCGGGAAAGCCAAAAACGTGGGAAGCCAGCCAAGCGCAGCGGACGGGTTACGGTTCTGGTTGTGTCGGCCCGCATCACAGACCCCGAGCAGCTCAAGGAGCTCCTCGGCATCCCGTTCACCCCGGAGCAGACGGCGTGCATCATCGCCCCGCCCGCCCCGCAGGTCATCGTGGCCGGGGCCGGTTCGGGCAAGACGACGGTCATGGCCGCCCGGGTCGTCTGGCTGGTGGGCACCGGCCAGGTCGCCCCCGAACAGATCCTCGGCCTGACGTTCACCAACAAGGCGGCCGGTGAGCTCGCCGAACGGGTCAGGGCCGCACTGCTCGCCGCCGGCGTCACCGACCCCGACGCCCTCCCGGTCGACGGCGGCACCGCGGCCGACCAGCCCCCCGGAGAGCCACGGATCTCCACCTACCACGCCTTCGCCGGCCAGCTCCTCAAGGACCACGGCCTGCGCATCGGCCTGGAGCCCAGCGCCCGGCTGCTCGCCGACGCCACCCGCTTCCAGCTCGCCGCCCGCACGCTCCGCGCCGCCCCCGGCCCCTACCCGGCGCTCACCACCTCGCTGCCCACCCTCGTCGAGGACCTCCTCGCCCTCGACGCCGAACTCGCCGAACACCTCGTCGACCCCGCCCGGCTCCGCGCGCACGACACCGACCTCCTCGCCGCCCTCGACGGCGTCAAGCTCAGCAACGCCGACCTGCGCAAGGTCCCCGAAACCGCGCGCGCCCGCCTGGAGCTGCTCGACCTGGTCACCGCCTACCGCAGCGAGAAGAGCCGCCGCGATCTGCTCGACTTCGGCGACCAGATCGCCCACTCCGCAACCCTCGCCACCACCCACCCCGAGGTCGGCCGGATACTCCGCGACGAATTCCGCGTCGTGCTGCTCGACGAGTACCAGGACACCTCCGTCGCCCAACGCCTCCTGCTCTCCGGCCTCTTCGGCTCCGGCTCCGGCGCCCCCACCGGGCATGCGGTCACCGCCGTCGGCGACCCCTGCCAGGCCATCTACGGCTGGCGCGGCGCCTCCGTCGCCAACCTGGACGACTTCCCCGCCCACTTCCCCTTCCAGGACGGCACCCCCGCCCGCCGCTTCGCCCTCAGCGAGAACCGCCGCAGCGGCGGCCGCCTCCTCGACCTCGCCAACGGCCTGGCCGCCCCTCTGCGCGCCCTGCACGAAGGCGTCGAGGCGCTGCGCCCGGCCCCCGGCGCCGAACGCGACGGCACCGTCCGCTGTGCCCTGCTGCCCACTCACGCCGAGGAGATCGAGTGGCTCGCCGACTCGATCGCCCACCTCGTCCGCACCGGCACCCCGCCCGGTGAGGTCGCGGTGCTCTGCCGCACCGCCGGCGATTTCGCCCGAATCCAGGGTGAACTGGTCGCCCGCGACATCCCCGTGGAGGTCGTCGGCCTCTCCGGACTGCTGCACCTGCCCGAGATCGCCGACCTCGTCGCCGTCTGCGAGGTCCTCCAGGACCCCACCGCCAACGCCTCCCTGGTCCGCCTGCTGATCGGCCCGCGCTGGCGCATCGGCCCCCGCGACCTCGCCCTCCTCGGCCGCCGCGCCCGCATGCTGGTCCAGCACGGCGGCCCCTCCGACGACCCCGAGCAGCGGCTCGCCGAGGCCGTCGAAGGCGTCGACCCGGCCGAGACCGTCTCCCTCGCCGACGCCCTCGACACCTTCCTGGAAGCCGACGGCTCCGACGACGGCCTGCCGTTCTCCCCCGAGGCACGGGTCCGCTTCGCCTACCTCGCCACCGAACTCCGCGACCTGCGGCGCTCCCTCGGCGATCCGCTCATGGACGTGCTCCACCGGATCCTCACCACCACCGGCCTGGAGGTCGAGCTCTCCGCCTCCCCGCACGCCCTCGCCGCCCGCCGCCGCGAAACGCTCGGCACCTTCCTCGACATCGCCGCCGGATTCGCCGCCAAACAGGGCGGCGAATCCCTCGACGGCGACGCCACCCTGCTCGCCTTCCTGGGTTTCCTGCGCACCGCCGTCCAGTACGAGAAGGGCCTGGACAGCTCCCTCCCCGGCGGCGACAACACGGTCAAGGTCCTCACCGCCCACAAGTCCAAGGGCCTCGAATGGGACGTCGTCGCCGTCCCCGGCCTGGTCGGCAAGCAGTTCCCCAGCGAACAGGCCCGCGAGTCCTGGATCACCCGCCCCAAGGTCCTGCCGCACGCCCTGCGCGGCGACGCCGCCACCCTCCCCGACGTCGAGGCATGGGCCGCCCGCGACCTGAAGAACTTCAAGGAGGCGATGAAGCACCACCAGGAAACCGAGGAACTGCGCCTCGGCTATGTCACCTTCACCCGCCCCCGTTCCCTGCTGCTCGGCTCCGGCCACTGGTGGGGCCCGCAGCAGAAGCGCCCCCGCGGCCCGTCCGCCTTCCTGGAGGCGCTCCGCGCCCACTGCGAAGCGGGGCACGGCGAAATCGAGCACTGGGCGGAGGCCCCCGAGGACGGTGCCGAGAACCCGGCCCTCGCCGAGGCCGCCGCGGAGCAGGCCTGGCCGCTGCCCCTCGACCCCACCGCCACCGCCCGTCGCCGCGCCGCCGCGGCCACGGTCCGCGCCCACCTGGCCCGCCGCACCGGCCCGGCGGCACCCCCCGCCGTCCTCCCCGCACAGCCCTCCTCCTACGACCCGGAGTGGCCCCCGCCACCGACGGACGAGGAGTGGGAGGGCGAGCCGTACGACGATGTCCCCGAGGACACGCCGTTCGCGGATGACCCGTTCGAGGACGCGCCGTTCGCGGATGACCTGCCCCAGGACGTGCCGTTCGAGGGCGACCTGTCCGAGGGCGACCTGTCCGACGGCGACCTGTCCGGGGGTGTCCCGCCACAGCGGAAGGCACTGCCCTACGGCGAGGCTCTGCCTCAAAAGGACGACCTGCCCTGCGGCATTGCTCCGCAGGCCGACCCCGACCCCACCGACCCCGACCCCACCGACACCGGGCCGCACGCCCTCCTCCCCGAGGAGCGCCGTACCGTCGGATCCTGGGACCGCGACCTGGAAGCCCTCACCGCCGAGCTGCGCCGCTCCCGCGCGACCGTCCGCGACGTCCCGCTGCCCGCCGCGCTCAGCGCCACCGACCTGCTCCGCCTCGCCGCCGACCCCGACGGCTTCGCCCGCGAACTGGCCCGCCCCATGCCGCGCCCGCCGCAGCCCGGTGCCCGCCGCGGTACCCGCTTCCACGCCTGGGTCGAATCGCGCTTCGAAGAGTTGACGCTGCCGGTCCTCGGCCCGGACGAACTGCCCGGCGCCGACGGTGAGGAGTCCGGGATCACGGACGAAGGCGACCTGGCAGCCCTCAAGGAAGCCTTCGCCCGGACCCCCTACGCCCATCGCACCCCGTTCCGCGTCGAAGCCCCCTTCCAGCTGACGCTCGCCGGACGGGTGATCCGCGGCCGCATCGACGCCGTCTACAAGGAGCACGGCCCCGACGGCGACCGCTTCGAGATCGTCGACTGGAAGACCGGCCGCGCCCACACCGCCGACCCCCTCCAGCTGGCCATCTACCGCCTCGCCTGGGCCGAGCGCTACGGCCTGCCCCCGTCCGCCGTCGACGCCGTCTTCCTCCACGTCCGCAGTGGAGAGGTGGTCAGGCCGGCGCGACTGCCGGGCCGCGCCGGACTCGAACGCATCCTCCTCGGCGAGACCGCCGACCGGCATCCCCCGGAAGGCCGATAGGCTCGGTCGTATGAGCACAACCCCGGACAGCGCCGTCCGCACGTACATCGCCGGCCACCGCGAGGCCTTCCTCGACGACCTCGCCGACTGGCTGCGCATCCCCTCCGTGTCCGCCGACCCGGAGCGCGCCGGCGAGGTCCGTCGCAGTGCCGAATGGCTCGCCGCCAAGCTCAGCGACACCGGTTTCCCGACCGCCGAGATCTGGGAGACCGACGGCGACGGCCTGCCCGCGGTGTTCGCCGAATGGCCCTCCGGCGACCCGTCCGCGCCCACCGTGCTCGTCTACGGTCACCACGACGTGCAGCCCGCCGCCCGCGAGGACGGCTGGCACACCGACCCCTTCGAACCGCACACCGTCGACGGCAAGCTCTACGCCCGCGGCGCCGCCGACGACAAGGGCCAGGTGTTCTTCCACACCCTCGGCGTCCGCGCCCACCTCGCCGCCACCGGCCGCACCGCGCCCGCCGTCAACCTCAAGCTGCTCATCGAGGGCGAGGAGGAGTCCGGTTCGCCGAACTTCCCGGCCCTGATCAAGAAGCACGTGGACCGCCTCACCTGCGACACCGTGATCGTCTCCGACACCGGCATGTGGTCCAGGGACACTCCCACGGTCTGCACCGGCATGCGCGGCCTGACGGACTGTCAGATCGATCTGTACGGCCCCGACCAGGACATCCACTCCGGCTCGTTCGGCGGCGCCGTCCCCAACCCCGCCACCGAGGCCGCCCGACTGGCCGCCGCGCTGCACGACGCCGACCGCCGCGTCGCCGTCCCCGGCTTCTACGACGGCGTCATCGAGCTCACCGACCGCGAGCGGGAGCTCTTCGCCGAGCTGCCCTTCGACGAGGCGGAGTGGCTGCGCACCGCACACTCCCACGCCACCCTCGGCGAGGCCGGCAGCACGACCCTGGAGCGCGTCTGGGCCCGCCCCACCGCCGAGGTCAACGGCATCGGCGGCGGCTACCAGGGCCCCGGCGGCAAGACCATCGTGCCGTCCACCGCCCAGCTCAAGCTCTCCTTCCGGCTCGTCGCCGGCCAGGACGCCGCCGCCGTCCAGCAGTCCGTACGCGACTGGGTCGCAGACCGGCTCCCGTCCGGCATCCGCCACGAGATCACCTTCTGGGGCGCCACCCGCCCCTGCCTGACCCCGCTCGACCACCCCGCGCTCCAGTCCGTCGTGCGCGCCATGGGGCGCGCCTTCGGCCAGCAGATCCGCTTCACCCGCGAGGGCGGCTCAGGGCCGGCTGCCGACCTCCAGGACGTCCTCGGAGTCCCGGTGCTCTTCCTCGGCATCTCCGTCCCCTCCGACGGCTGGCACGCCCCGAACGAAAAGGTCGAGCTCGACCTGCTGATGAAGGGCGTCGAGACCGCCGCCCACCTGTGGGGGGACCTGGCGGAGAACTGGTCCACGTCCTGACCGTGCTCGCACCGCCATCGTTACCGCCACCGCCAGCCCGCTCCGCGCCCGTACGCAGCAATCACCCACGCCATAGGGGGAGTTGGAAACAGCAGTGACCACCTGGACCGACCACACCGCCGACCGGCCGCTCACCTTCAGCGCGCCGAGCGGCATCGACCGCTCCGCCCATCACCGCCTCGACGAGGCCTGGCTGGCGGCGGCCTGGAGTCACCCGACGACCCGCGTCTTCGTGGTATCCGGAGGCCAGGCGCTGGTCGACGACACCCCCGACGGCGGCACCGAACTGATCATGACGCCGTCGTTCGAGGCGCCGCTGACCGAGGCCCACCGTTACTACCTCGGCACCGACGATGACGGCGTCAGCTACTTCGCGCTCCAGAAGGACTCGCTCCCCGGTCGCATGGACCAGTCCGCGCGCCCGGCCGGCCTGCGCGAAGCGGGCCTCCTGCTGTCACCCCGGGACGCCGGCCTCCTCGTCCACGCCGTCGCCCTGGAGAACTGGCAGCGCCTGCACCGCTTCTGCTCCCGCTGCGGCGAACGCACCATGATCGCTGCCGCCGGCCACATCCGCCGCTGCCCCGCCTGCGGCGCCGAGCACTACCCCCGTACGGACCCGGCCGTGATCATGCTCGTCACCGACGAGGACGACCGCGCGCTGCTGGGCCGCCAGGTCCACTGGCCCGAAGGCCGCTTCTCCACCCTGGCGGGCTTCGTCGAGCCGGGCGAGTCGATCGAGCAGTCGGTGGCCCGCGAGGTCTTCGAGGAGGCGGGCGTGATCGTCGGCGACGTCGAGTACGTCGCCAGCCAGCCCTGGCCGTTCCCCTCCAGTCTGATGCTCGGCTTCATGGCCCGCGCCACGTCCGGCGAGATCCAGGTCGACGGCGAGGAGATCGAGGAGGCCCGCTGGTTCTCCCGTGAGGACCTCCGCGCCGCCTTCGAATCCGGCGAGGTCCTCCCGCCGTACGGCATCTCCATCGCGGCCCGCCTGATCGAACTCTGGTACGGCAAGCCCCTCCCGAAGCCGTGACCGGCGCCTGACCCACCCGCGGCGCCCCGGCCACCCGCCGCGCGGTGGGCCTTCTGCGGGGTGAGCGGGCTGCCGCTCACCCGCCCGGGCCCGGCGCACATCGGCTCTCGACCGCACGCGCGAAGGGCCGTCCGGCCGGTCCCGGCGAGGGATCCGGCCGGACGGCCCCTCAGCGGCGCGTCAGGCGGTGCGTCCGACCGTCAGGCCGCGCCCACCTTCTGCTTGACCTGCGCCAGGGACGGGTTGGTCAGCGTCGTACCGTCGGCGAAGAGCACGGTCGGCACCGTCTGGTTGCCGCCGTTCGCCTTCTCCACGAACGCCGCGGACTCCGGGTCCTGCTCGATGTTGATCTCGGTGTAGGCGATGCCCTCACGGTCCATCTGGCTCTTCAGCCGACGGCAGTATCCGCACCAGGTCGTGCTGTACATCGTCACAGTGCCCGCCATGCGTCCCGCGCTCCTTTAGCTATGTCTTGCAGCTATGTCTTGATCGAATACCGCCCACTCGGCGCGGCCAAGCAACACAACGCACACCGAGCCCCAGCAATTCCCGACGGTTGCGTGCGGCCCGTAGGGCGCTGGGACTACTCGTCCCGGCACCCCGCCGCCCGCCGCGACGTGGGCACCACCCACCGGTCCCGCGCAAGGACCGCCCGGCCCGGGCCCCGCCGCTCGCTCGGTGTACGGACCGGCCGCTCGTTGTCGGCGCAGAGCCAGCAAAGCACGCGGCGTCGTCGCACGCCGGTCGTTGTCCACAGCGGGGGCGATGTGTACGACCGGGGCGGGCGGCTGTGGACAGGCGTCACGGGAGTCCCGGGGGACCTGGCAGCATGGCGGGGTGACAGCAGCAACGGACTCCTCGCTCTTCCCGCCGGTGCCGGATTCGGCCGACGGGGTGCTCGACGGGCTCGACCCCGAGCAGCGCGAGGTCGCGACGGCTCTGCACGGTCCGGTCTGCGTGCTGGCGGGAGCCGGTACGGGCAAGACGCGGGCGATCACGCACCGCATCGCGTACGGGGTGCGGGCCGGGATCCTGCACCCGGCGAGTGTGTTGGCGGTCACGTTCACGGCTCGTGCGGCCGGCGAGATGCGCGGTCGGCTGCGGCAGCTCGGCGCGGGCGGGGTCCAGGCGAGGACGTTCCACTCGGCGGCGTTGCGGCAGCTCCAGTTCTTCTGGCCCAAGGCCGTCGGGGGCGAGATGCCGCGGCTGCTGGAGCGCAAGGTCCAACTGGTGTCCGAGGCCGCCGCGCGGTGCCGCATCCGGCTCGACCGCAACGAGCTGCGGGACGCGACGGCGGAGATCGAGTGGTCCAAGGTGACGCAGACGGTGCCGGCCGACTATCCGGCCGCGGTCGTGAAGGCCGGCCGTGAGGCGCCCCGTGACCCCGCCGAGATCGGGCAGCTCTACGCCGCGTACGAGCAGCTCAAGCGCGATCGCGGGGCCATCGACTTCGAGGACGTGCTGCTGCTCACCGTCGGCGTGCTACAGGACCGGCACGACATCGCCGAGCAGGTCCGGGCCCAGTACCAGCACTTCGTCGTGGACGAGTATCAGGACGTCAGCCCGCTCCAGCAGCGGCTGCTGGAGCTGTGGCTGGGGGACCGCGACAGCCTCTGCGTGGTCGGTGACGCCAGCCAGACGATCTACAGCTTCACCGGTGCCACCCCCGACCACCTCCTCGACTTCCGCACCCGACACCCGCAGGCGACGGTCGTCAAGCTCGTCCGCGACTACCGCTCCAGCCCGCAGGTCGTGCACCTTGCCAACGGGCTGCTCTCCCAGGCCAGGGGGCGTGCCGCCGAGTACCGCCTGGAGCTGGTCTCGCAGCGCCCGGCCGGCCCGGAGCCGGTGTACACGGAGTACGCGGACGAGCCGGCGGAGGCCGAGGGGACGGCCCGCCGTATCCGGGACCTGATCGCTTCCGGCGTGCCGGCGAGCGAGATAGCGGTGCTGTACCGCGTGAACGCCCAGTCCGAGGTGTACGAGCAGGCGCTGGCCGATGCCGGCGTGCCGTACCAGTTGCGGGGTGCCGAGCGGTTCTTCGAGCGGCCGGAGGTGCGGGAGGCCGGCATCAAGCTGCGCGGTGCCGCCCGTTTCGGGGGCAACGACGCGCTGCTGGACGATGCCATGGACCTGCCGTCCGAGGTGCGGGCGGTGCTGAGCGACATGGGCTGGACCGGTCAGCCGCCGGCCGGCTCGGGGGCGACGCGGGACCGCTGGGAGTCGCTGGCCGCCCTGGTGCGGCTCGCGGAGGACTTCGCCCGGGCCCGGCCCCGGGCCACCCTCGCCGACCTGGTCGCGGAGCTGGACGAGCGGGCCAACGCCCAGCACGCCCCGACGGTGGAGGGGGTGACGCTCGCCTCCCTGCACGCCGCGAAGGGCCTGGAGTGGGACGCCGTCTTCCTGGTGGGTCTCACCGAAGGCATGATGCCGATCACCTACGCCAGGACCGATGAGCAGATAGAGGAGGAGCGGCGGCTGCTGTACGTCGGTGTCACCCGTGCTCGGGTCCATCTGGGGCTGTCCTGGTCGCTGTCGCGGTCTCCCGGTGGCCGGGCCTCGCGCAGCGCCAGCCGTTTCCTGAGCGGTCTGCGGCCGGGCACCGGCGCGGGGAGCGGGCGTCGGGTGCCGGGCGCGGCCTTCGGGGGGATCGAGCGCGGTGCGGCGACGGCGGCGGTTGCCCGGCGGACCAGGAACCGCACACCGGCCCGCTGCCGGGTCTGCAACCGCACCCTGACGGACGCGGGCGAGATGAAGCTGATGCGGTGTGAGGACTGCCCCGCGGAGCTCGACGAGGCGCTGTACGAGCGGCTGTACGCGTGGCGGGCGGAGCAGGCGGCGCGTTCGCGGCAGCCGGCCTACTGCATCTTCACCGACAAGACGTTGATGGCGATTGCCGAGGCGGTTCCGGGAACCGAATCGGAGCTTGCGGTCATCTCAGGTGTGGGGCGGCGCAAGTTCGACCGCTTCGGCAGCGACGTGCTGGCTATCTGTGCCGGTGAGGAGCTTGTGGGAGCCTCGGGAGACGGGTCCGGGGACGCCACGGAAAACTCGTCGGAAAAATAGTTTGCGCGTGCGGAGCGCATCCCCATAGCCTTCGGAGCAACGGGGACATCGGAACTTGTCCGAGATCCGATGGATCCGTGCTGTACTTGAACGCCCTGGAACGGGATTCCCGGTCCACCGAGACGCCGAGAGGAGGCGAGCCCAGTGATCAGCTTCATCGAGACCAGCAAAATGACCGATCGCTCGGTCGTCGCCACCTGCCCGCTCGGCTCCTCGCTCCGTGGCACCGGTCTGTCCGGCTTCGGCCGCCTTTCCGGTTCCGAGGTCGCGCGCCCCGAATCCCTCGCCGTGCTGACGCGCAGCGAGCGCACCGCGCGACCGACCGAGGCACCTGCGGCAGTAGCAGTGGCGGCTGAGGCGAATGCCTTTGCCTTCGCGGCGGCCAATGGTGCCGAATCCCGGAAGCAGTACCCGACGCAGCATGACATGTGGGCCTACCGCGGCCTCGAACCCTGGAGAGATCCAGCCTGATCGGCAGATCAGGTCGGCACCTTCCAGGGCCGCGGAACCCACACCGGGATCCGCGGCCCTTTTGTTTGCCCGATCGCCCGCCACAGCGGGCCGAACTGACGAGGAACACACCACCGTGCAACTGCAGACGCACACCACGTCCGTGGCCACCGACCTGATCCCTCCGCCCGACCCCCAGGAGAACTCCTTGCTGCCCCTCACCGAGCTCGACAACGAGATCGACCGCCTCGGCGCCGCCGTACCGTGCCGCACCTATGACCCGGAGGTCTTCTTCGCCGAGTCCCCGGCCGACGTCGAGTACGCCAAGACGCTGTGCCAGTCCTGTCCGGTCCGTGAGGCCTGCCTGGCCGGCGCCAAGGACCGCCGTGAGCCGTGGGGTGTCTGGGGCGGTGAGCTCTTCGTCCAGGGTGTCGTGGTGCCGCGGAAGCGTCCGCGTGGCCGTCCGCGCAAGAACCCGGTTGCGGCATGAGCATCACCGAGGCAGGAACGATCGACCGTCCCATCACACGGGACCCCAAGAAGCAGGACCCCACGATGAATCCCACCTTCACCGACACACCCGTCCCCACGAACGTCGACGCGATCGAGTGGCGTCAGAACAGGAACTTCGCCATGCAACTCATCCCAGAAGCCCTGGCACGTGCGCATATGCATGAACGCTTGCGGGAGGCCGAGTCCGAACGCAGGGCTCATCGGATCGCCGCCGCGCGGCGTATGCAGCGGCGTGCCGAGCGCGCGTCGCTGCGCGCCCGGCGTGCCCTGGCGATGGCCGTAATGCAGTAAGGCCGTGCGCTGACACGTAGCGTCCACGGGGTCCGTCCGACAGGGCGGGCCCCGTGGTGCGTTGTATCCGGCTTCGTGCGGTTGGCGGAGATATCGTCGGATGGTGGACCAGAAGACGCATGAACGGGCGGAGTTGGCCGACGGGAACACGGTGTGCGCCGGCTGCGGCGTGGTCGCCGAGGGCACTCCGCCGACCTGGACCTGCTCCGTGGAGAACGGCGAGCGCCGCTACTTCTGCGACGACTGCGCACGGGAGCACATCAGGGCCATCGAGGGGCGCCTGGATTCCAGCTGGTGGTGAGGCCGGGCGTCATCGAGGGGTGACGCCCGGCCCGCGGTTCAGGCGGTGGATTCCTCGACGACCTCCGCGTGGTTGTCCGCGCCGGTGTCGGTTCGGCCGTCCGAGGTGACGGAGCCGGAGGCGTCGGGGTCGATGCCGGTGGGGTCGGGGCCGGGGGGCTCCTCCTCGGGCACGAAGCCGGGCATCCAGGCTTCCAGTTCGTCGCGGAGCCGCACCGTCGCGCCGAGCTGGCACAGCACGCCGATCGTGCTCAAGGTCACACGGTGGATCAGCAGATAGGCGGGCGGCAGGTTGAGCCGCTTGCCCAGCTGGTGTGCGGGGGAGCGGGGATCGCCGACCCGGGCCGCCTGCTGGCGCATCCAGCTCCGGGTGAAGGTGAACTCCTCGGCCTGTGCGGGCTCGATGATGGGCAGCAGGTAGTGCAGCACCGCGTCCGGGTCCAGCTCGATGGACTCCTTGACGAAGCCCTCCTCGCACAGCAGCTCGTAAACCATGTCCGCCTCGCCGTCCAGCGTCATCCGCAGCGAGGTGCCGATGGTCGGCGGCAGTCCGTCGGGCAGCCGGTCGACCGTGCCGAAGTCCAGGACGCCCAGCCGCCACTCCTCGGCGGGCCCGTCCGGGGAGTCGCCGGCCAGCAGGCGGAAGTTGCCCGGGTGCGGGTCGGCGTGCAGCAGGCCGGTGCGGGCGGGCCCGGAGAAGAGGAAGCGGGCCAGGAGCTGACCGGCCCGGTTCCGCTGCTCGTCGGTGCCGTCTGCGATCACCTCGGACAGCGGCACGCCGTCCATCCACTCCGTCACCAGCACCTCGTCGCTCTGGTGCACCACCGCCGGCACCACCACGTCGGGGTCGTCGGCGAACTCCTCGGCGTGCGCGCGCTGGGCCTCCGCCTCCAAGGAGTAGTCCAGCTCCTCGGAGACCCGGTCGCGCAGCTCGGTGATCAGCGGCTTGATGTCCATACCGGGGATCAGCGGCCCCAACAGCCGGGCGAAGCGGCTCAGCTGTGCCAGGTCCGACAGCAGTGCCTGCCCGGCTCCGGGGTACTGGACCTTGACGGCCACCTCGCGGCCGTCGTGCCAGACTGCCCGGTGCACCTGCCCGATCGAGGCCGCCGCGGCCGGCTTGTCCTCGAACTCCTCGAACAGCTCCCGCCAGTCCTCGCCGAGCCGCTCCGCGAGCACGGCGTGCACCGTGCTCGTCGGCATCGGCGGTGCCGCCTCCTGAAGCTTCGTCAGGGCGGCGCGGTAGGGCCCGGCGATCTCCTCGGGCAGCGCCGATTCGAAGACGGACAGCGCCTGCCCGAACTTCATCGCTCCGCCCTTCAGCTCACCCAGCACCTTGAAGAGCTGTTCGGCGGTGCGTTGTTGCAGCTCGCGGCCCACGATCTCGGCGGATCTGCCGCCGATCCGCTTGCCCAGGCCCCAGGTGGCACGGCCGGCGAACCCCAGTGGCAGCGCGGCCAGCTTGGCGGTACGAGTGACCGCCTTGCGGGGAAGATCAGACATGCGCCCCTCCAACTCACACTGTTCCCTACCGGGGTTACTCCGTCATTGTGGCGTGTCGCGGCCGAGGATCCGAGGCGCCTGCCGAAGACAGCGAAGCGGCGGCACCGCAGCCGCACTCCGGATGTGGTGCGATCCGCACGGTGCGCACGCTCGCACACGGCAGCGCGAGCTCCATCCGCGCCCCCGTGCACGGCGGGAGCTCACCGTCGAGGAACGCCAGCGCCTGGGCGGCCGCGAGGCCCGCCACCGCCGTGGCCAGCGCGGCGTCACACGCCGGCACCGCGGGCGCCGCACGCCCCGACCGCCACTGCGCCAGCAGCCGCGGCCAGGCCGGCTCCGCGTCCATACGGCGCAGCTCGTCGCAGCGGGCGCAGGCCGACCCGCCGGGCAGCACCAGAGGACCCACCACACCCGTGCCCTCGATCACGCCCGCGTACAGGTGCGGGATTCCGGCGGTCAGCAGCGGCTCGGAGAGCACCGGGTCGGGTGCGTACGCGGCGAGCCCGTCCCGCGGGGCAAGCACCATCAGGGACAGTCCGGGCTCACCGGACTCGCTGACCGGGACCCGCGGTCGCGGCCGGCGGCTCCAGGGGGAGGAGCTGCGGACCAGCCGCTCGGCGGCGGTGGCCCGCCCCTCGCCGATCCGTTCGGCGCCGAGCCCGCCGGGCAGGACGTCCGCCGGGTCGACTGAGCCCCCGTCGACGACCTCCACCCTGCCGAGGCCGGAGGCCGAGAGCAGCGCCGCGATCGCCGCGCCCACCCGCCCCGCTCCCTTGATCTTCGTCCGGATCGCCCGGCGCGCCCCTATCCGGTCCAGGGCGCCGGCCGGCTCGCGATGCCGTACCGACAGGGACGCCAGATCGGGCCGCAGCCGCTCGAAGGCGGGCCGGTCCGCCCGCACGGCGGCGGCCGCCGGTCCGCCCGCGGTGGGGGCCTCCAGCAGTCCGGCCGCGCCGAGCCGGTCCACCACGCCCCGTGCGTGCTCGGGCGGCAGGTCCAGTAACGCGGCCTCCGCGATCAGTTGCTGCATGGTGCGGGTGCCGTCGATCAGCGTGAGGAAGCTGCCGGTCGCGGTGTCGACCGGGCCGACCACCATCGCATGGGCCGGTGCCACGCCGAACCGCACCGTCTCCCTGTCCCGCCAGCCGCGCCGCAGCGCGGGCTTGAGCATCGGATGCATCTCATCCGCCCCCGTTCTTCGTCGTACGGCCCTCAGCATGCACCCTGCGGCGGACGGCACCCGAAGTTATCCACAGGCCGGGTCGGGGTTTGTCATATGAACGGGGCGCGCCGTGGAGTGGATGGAGTGGTTCGGTGGCGAACCGTTCGCGGGGCGGGACTTCCCACAGGGCCAGCGGGTAACGTCGGGCGCGTGCCCGCCGACCCGCACCCTCACGGATCAGGGGAGACGCCCCTGCGCCGCGCCACCGACTCCTCGCGCAGGGCTGCCCCGAGCCCGAAGGCCCGGGGATCGGGGACCAGCGCGGTCGAGGTGCGGCGGAGTTCACGGCGGCGCCGGACGGTCTCCGCGTACCGCGAGGGCGACCGCACCGTCGTCCTCATCCCCGCCCGCATGTCGGAGGCCGAGGAGCAGCGCTGGGTCACCGTCATGCTCGACAAGCTGGCCGCCCAGGAGAGCAAGCGGATGCTCGGCGACGGCGAGCTGGTCGAGCGCGCCGGGCGGTTGTCGGAGCAGTACCTCGACGGCCGGGCCCGGCCCGCGTCGGTGCGCTGGGTCACCAACCAGAACACCCGCTGGGGATCGTGCACCCCCGCCGAGGGCAGCATCCGGCTCTCGCACCGGCTCCAGGGCATGCCGGAGTACGTCATCGACTACGTCCTGCTGCACGAGCTCGCCCACCTCCTCGTCCCCGGCCACGGCCCACAGTTCTGGCGCCTGCTGGAGTCCTATCCCCGTACGGAGCGGGCCCGCGGATACCTGGAGGGCGTGGTCGCGGCCGACCGGCTGCCCCATCTGCCGCCGGCCCGCAGCGAGTAGGCGCGGCGCCGGAAGAGGCGGGCGGGGCACCGGGACAACTTCGTGACGCCCCGGAATCGCCCGCTGTCGGCGCCAGCCGTTAGCCTGGCGGCCCAGGCGGAATCACAGCGGGAGCGGGGGACGGTCGTTACGTATGGCCAGGGAATTCCAGCGCGGCCACAAGGCCAAGATCGGTGATCTGACGGCGGGGACGGATCTGTACGTAGGGGTGCAGATCGCCGGCCCCGGCCTGACCTTCGACATCAGCTGCTTCGGTCTGGACACCGCCGAACGGCTCTCCGACGACCGGTACTTCATCTTCTACAACCAGCCAAAGTCGCCGGAGGAGTCGATCCAGCTGCTCGGCCCGCAGGCCGGCGACACCGAGTCCTTCCGGGTCACCCTCGACAAGATCCCGCCGCAGATCCAGAAGCTGTGCTTCACCGCCGCGCTCGACGGCGCCGGCCAGATCTCCCAGATCGGGCCGGGCTACATCCGGATCGTGGCCGGCGGCGAAGAGGTCGCCCGGTACTCCTTCACCGGCAGCGAGTTCAGCACCGAACGCGCCGTCATGCTGGGCGACTTCTACCTCAAGGACGTCTGGCGGTTCGCCGCGGTCGGCCAGGGCTTCGACGGCGGCCTGGAGGCGCTGTTGAAGAACTTCGGCGGCGAGGTCGCGGAGGAGGCGGAGGCGCAGCCCGAACCGCCCGCCGTCGCACAGGGCGCGCCCGGCTTCGCCCCGCCGCCCGGGCCGGCGGCGCCGGCGCCGTCCTTCGGGGCACCTGCCGCGCCCGTGACGCCGCAGCCGGCGCCCGTACCGCCGCCGCCCGCGCCCGAGTTCGGCGCGCCCCAGGGGGTACCGCCGGCGTCCCCGGCCGTGCCCCAGCCCGGCCCGGTGGCCCCGGCCCCGCAGCCCACGCCCCCGCCGGTCCACAGCGCGCCCACCATCGCCGCGCCCTTGGTCCCGCCGTCCCCCGAGGGCCTTCGACAAGCTCCGGTCCAGGGGGGACCCCCATGCCCGGTGCCGCCGCCCGGCGTGCCCGGACCACCCGGACAGCAGCCGGCGGCCCCCTACGGCCAGCCGCAGCCCGCGCCGGGCGGCTTCCCCGGCCAGCCGGCCCCGCAGGCAGCCCCGTACGGGCAGCCCGGCGCGTTCCCGGGCCAGCCGGCCCCGTACGGCCAGCCCCCGGCCGCCCCGTATCCGGGACAGGCCCCGGCCGTCCAGGGCGGTGGCCCCGGCCTCGGCGTCGTCCTGGACAAGTACAAGGAAGCCCCCACCGGCCAGCGCTGGACCCCGCAGAACAGCAAGCTGATCCGCGCCGACCTCGGCGTCGACGGGCAGCCGGTCCTCGCCCGCCAGGGCAGCATGGTGCTCTACCAGGGCAAGGTCGACTTCGGCTACAAGGGCGCCGGCTTCCGCGGCCGGATCGTCGGCAACGCCACCGGCCAGGAGATGCAGCTGATGCGCTGCACCGGCCAGGGCCAGATCTTCTTCGCCGACAACAGCGCCCACGTGCACCCCATCGAGTTGCAGGGCGACGCGCTCTGCGTGTCCGCCGAGTCGGTGCTCGCCTTCGACGAGTCGCTCCAGCACGAGGTCCGTCGGATCGAGGGGCACGGCATCCCCGGTGGCGCCCTGTTCACCATGCAGTTCCAGGGGACCGGCACCATCGTCGTCAAGACCCACGGCACCCCCGTGGTGCTGCCGGTCACCCCGACCACCTTCGCCGACGCCAACGCCATCGTGGCCTGGTCCGCCGGCTCGCAGGTGATCATCTCCAGTCAGGTGAGCCTGCGCCGGCACGCCTATCCCGGCCACTCCGGCGAGACCGTGAACCTCCAGTTCCGCGGTGCGCCCGGCAACTTCATCGTCGTCCAGCCCTACGAGGTCTGAGGGAGCCCGCACGTCATGAACCAGCAGCAGCTGTCGGGCTACGTCCCGACCCCGCCCGCCGCCCGGATGGAGAACCACGGCAGCGCCATGGTGAAGATCGCCATGCAGAGCGGCCAGGACGTCTTCGCCCGCACCGGCTCGATGGTCGCCTACCAGGGCTTCGTCCAGTACGAGCCGAACCCGCCCGCCGTCCGTCAGATGGCCTCCCAGTGGCTGACCGGCGAGGGCGCGCCCCTGATGAAGTGCTCCGGTGACGGCCTGCTCTACCTGGCCGACTACGGAGCCGACGTGGTCTGCATCAACCTCAACGGCGAATCCCTCTCCGTCAACGGCACCAACCTGCTCGCCTTCGACGCCCACCTCCAGTGGGGCGTGCAGCGCGTCAAGGGCATGGCGAAGTTCGCCGGTCAGGGACTCTTCAACGTCGGGATCTCGGGCACCGGCTGGGTCGCGCTGACCTCCCGGGGCACGCCCATCGTCGTCGACTGTGGCCGTGGCGAGGACGAGACCTATGTGGACCCGGACGCCCTGGTCGCCTGGTCGACGAACCTGAAGATGAAGGGCAAGCGCAGCTTCAAGGCGTCCTCGATGATCGGGCGCGGCAGCGGCGAGGCGTACCAACTGGGCTTCTCCGGCCAGGGGTTCGTCGTCGTCCAGCCCAGCGAGGACAGCACCGACCGGCTCCGGGCCCGGGGCTGAGGGGGAGGACCGAACACGCCATGCAGAGTCCGCTTTTCGCCTTCACCGAGGCACAGACCCAGGACCGCTACGCCCTCCAGAACGGCCAGCTGCTGCGGGTCGCCCTCCAGGGCCACGACGACGTCCTCGCCCGCAAGGGGTCGATGGTCGCCTACCAGGGACTGTTGGAATTCGACGGCAACTACCAGACGCCCGGGCAGCAGCGGGCCCGCGCCCACTCCGGTGAGGGCCTCGACCTGATGCGCGTCTCCGGGCAGGGCACGGTCTATCTGGCCAACCTCGCCCAGTACGTGCACGTCGTCGACGTCGACCACGACGGGCTGACCGTCGACAGCAGCTACGTACTGGCGCTGGACTCCGGCCTCCACTGGGAGGTGGTCTCCGTCGACAGCCAGTACGGGATCTCCGGCACCGGCAAGTACCAGCTGAACATCTCCGGGCAGGGCAAGGTCGCCCTGATGACCTCCGGTCAGCCGCTGATGTTGCAGGTCACGCCCGACAAGTACGTCAACGCCGACGCCGATGCGGTGGTCGCCTGGTCCGCGTCGCTACGGGTGCAGATGCAGGCGCAGACGCACTCCTCCGGGGTGTGGCGGCGCCGCGGCAGCACCGGTGAGGGCTGGGAGCTCAGCTTCCTCGGCCAGGGCTTCGCGCTGGTCCAGCCCAGCGAGCTGCTGCCGCCGCAGAACGCGGTCGTCGGCTCCGGGCTGGCCGCCCAGTTCGGCATGGGCCAGCAGGGCGCCCGGGGCATGAACCAGGGCAACATCTTCACCAACTGACCGGCCGCCCGGACGTGTTCGGCGCCCGCCCCGAGGAGAAGGTGCGAGCGCCGGACGCGTGGGGCCGATGCCGAGCCGGTGTCAGGGCGGCCGTGCGATGACAGGGCGTCCGGCCGGTGTCAGGGCGTCCGGCCGGTGTCTAGAGGAGCGCCCGGGCGCCGTCCACCAGGCGCGCCACCGACGCATCGGCGACGCCGGGCACCTCGTCGTACGCGAACCAGCGCAGGTCCAGCGACTCGTCGCTGATCGCCGCCACCGCGCCTTCGGGGGCCAGCGCCGCGTACTGGACGTCCAGATGCACCGCACAGGGCGTGTGGTGGCGGTCCAGCCGCACCGGGCCGCCGGGCAGCAGCGTCAGCCCCTCGGCGATGCCCGACTCCTCGCGCGCCTCCCGCAGCGCCGCGTCGGCCAGCGAGGCGTCCTCCGGCTCGCAGTGGCCGCCCATCTGGAGCCACATCTCCAGCTTGCGGTGGAGGGTGAGCAGCACCCGGCCGCCGACCGGGTCGATCACCAGCGCGCTCGCCGTGAGGTGCCCCTGGGCACAGGGCTTCCACATGCCGTCCTGATGGGCGGCGAGATGGTCCAGATACGCCAGCCGCAGCCGTTCCTGTTCGGCCGACGGCGCGGGCCACTCCTTGAGCACCCGCGCCGCATCCGCGTGCAGACTCACTTGTCGCCGTCACCCTTGCCGTCGCCGGGCGTCCCTTCCGGGCCGTCGCCCTTCTGCGCGGGCCCGCCCGGACCGGACGTGTCGCCGCGCGCCGCCTCGCCGAGCATCTTGTCGAGCTCGGAGAAGTCCAGCTGCTCGTGGTGCACAAAGCCGTCCGGGTCGTCCAGGTCGGCCGCCGTCGGCAGCATGTCCGGGTGCTCCCACAGGCCGTCCCGGCCGTCCAGGCCCCGGGCGTCGGTCAGCGACGCCCACAGTCGCGAGGCGTCCCGCAGCCGGCGCGGACGCAGCTGGAGACCGATCAGGGTGGAGAACGTCTGCTCGGCCGGGCCACCGCTCGCCCGGCGCCGCCGCAGCGTCTCGCGCAGCTTGTCCGCGGACGGCAGGTGCGGCTTGGCGGCGGCGTGCACCACCGCGTCCACCCAGCCCTCGACCAGCGCCAGGGCGGTCTCCAGCCGGGCCAGGGCGGCCTTCTGCTCCGGGGTGTCCTCGGGCTGGAACATGCCCTGCTGTAGGGCGTTCTGAAGCTCTTCGGGGTGCTGCGGGTCGATCTGGCCGACCACGTCCTCCAGCTTGGTCGTGTCGACCTTGATGCCGCGCGCATAGCCCTCGACGGCCCCGAACAGATGCGAGCGCAGCCACGGCACATGGGCGAAGAGCCGCTGGTGGGCGGCCTCGCGCAGGGCCAGATACAGCCGCACCTCCTCCTCCGGCACGCCCAGTCCGGCGCCGAAGGTGGCGATGTTCCCGGGCAGCAGCGCGGCCTTCCCGGCCGGGCCCAGCGGCAGCCCGATGTCCGTCGAACCGACGACCTCACTGGCCAGCACGCCCAGCGCCTGGCCGATCTGGGTGCCGAACATCGCGCCGCCCATGGAGCGCATCATCCCCAGCAGCGGGCCCGCCATGGCCTGCATCTCGCCGGGCAGCACCTCTCCCATGGCCGCGCCGACCCGCTCGGCGAGCGGATTGACCAGGTCCTTCCACACCGGCAGGGTCTCCTCGACCCACTCGGCGCGGCTCCAGGCCACCACCGAGCCGGAGCCCGACGGCAGCGACGTCACACCGTCCAGCCACAGGTCCGCCAGCCGCACGGCCTCCTCGACCGCCGACCGCTCGCCCGGCGACAGGCTCGCGTCCTTGCTGCCGTCCTGGGCGCCCTGCGCGACGGTCTGCCGCGCGATGTCCTTGGCCATGTCCCAGTTCACCGGGCCGCCCTCGTACGAGAGCATCTGGCCGAGCTTCTGGAACGCGGCTCCCAGGTCACCAGGGTTCATCTCGCCGCCGGGACCGCCCATGCCGCCGAAGAGCGCCGCGAACGGATTGTCCGCGCCGCCGCTCCCGCCGCCGAACCCGAAGGGGTCCGCGGGGCCCTGGCTACCTCCCTGGCCGCCCTTCTTCTTGCCGTTGTCGCCGTCCTCCGGCTCCTCCGGCGGAAGGCCGAATCCAAATGGGGTGTCACTCACGGGTTTCCTCGGCTCGTAGGGCCGCCGACCAGGTGGCCGACGGCGGCTGCCCGACATCACCTCCAGCGTAGACACCCGGACCGCTTCGGGGCTCGGTGCTTCGCCGTCCCGGTGGCTGGGGCAGGATGGACGCCACCTGGTGCGGACGCGTCAGCACACGCCCGCACTGAAGACAACCGCTGGAGACGCCCGGTGAGTTCCCCAGATCCGACCGTTCGCGCAGCGCGAAACGCTGCGGCCCAGACCGAGCAGGCAGGCGACCCCGCGGCCGGCGCCGCGGACCGGCCGCTGCGCCGGCCCGTCGTCGCCGTCACCGGAGCCGCCTCCGGGGTCGGCGCGCTGCTCACCCGTGCCCTGGTCGCATCCGACGAGGTCAAGGCGGTGGTGGCCATCGACGAGCGGCGCGGCGACGTCGCCGAGGCGCAGTGGCACGTCCTGGACGTCCGCGACCCCGCCATCGCCGACAAGCTGCGCGGCGCCGACGTCGTCGTCCACCTGGCGCTCGACCTCGACCTGGAGACCGACGCCACCGCGCGCACCGCCTACAACGTGCGCGGCACCCAGACCGTGCTCACCGCCGCCGCGGCCGCCGGCGTCCACCGGGTGGTGCTGTGCACCTCCGCCATGGTCTACGGGGCGCTGCCCGACAACGATGTGCCGCTGGCCGAGGACGCCGAGCTGCGGGCCACCGCGGACGCCACCGGAGTCGGCGACCTCCTGGAGATCGAGCACCTGGCGCACCGTGCGCCCCGGGCGCACCCGGGCCTGAACGTCACGGTGCTGCGCCCCACCGTCCTGGTGGGCGGCACCGACACCGCGCTCACCCGCTACTTCGAGTCGCCGCGCCTCCTGGTCGTCGCCGGATCCCGTCCCGCCTGGCAGTTCTGCCACGTCGAGGACCTGGTCAGCGCCCTGGAGTACGCGGCGCTGGAGAAGGTCGACGGAGAGCTGGCGGTGGGCTGCGACGGCTGGCTGGAGCAGGAGGAGGTCGAGGAGCTCTCCGGCATCCGCCGCATGGAGCTGCCGTCCTCGGTGGCGCTGGGCGCCGCCGCCCGCCTCCACCGCATCGGCCTGACGCCGTCGCCCGCCGGGGACCTCGCCTACACCATGCACCCCTGGGTGGTCAGCGGCAGCCGGCTGTACGACGCGGGCTGGCGCCCCCGGTGGACGAACGAGGAGGTGCTCGCCGAGCTCCTGGAGGAGGTCGCCGGACGGCACACCGTGGCCGGCCGCCGGCTGGGCCGCAAGGACGCCACCGCCGCGGGTGCCGCCGGTGCCACCGTCGCCCTGCTGGGCACCGCCGCGCTGGTGCGGCGCGCCCGGAAGGCCCGCCGCCGGATCTGAGCCCCTCCAGGCGCGCGGGCCTGGAGGAGTCTCCATACCGCGGCCGGGACGACCGGCAGATCCGGCCATTCCGCGCCGTGCCCGTGTACGGCACGATGGGGGTATGTCTGGCACGCCCTCCCCCTCGACGCCCGGCCGCGACCACCCCGGTGAGCTGGCCGCGGCGGATCCGATCCGGCTCCTGGAGATCCGCGACACCGCGCTGTCCGTGGACGAGGTGTTCGCGGCGGTCGGAGATGCGGCGGCCGGTGGCACGGCCCTGTTCGTCGGCACCGTCCGCTCCCACGACAACGGCGCCGACGTCGACGCCCTGGGCTACTCCGCGCACCCGACCGCCGAGGCGGAGATGCGCCGGATCGCCGAGAAGGTGATCGCCGAGTACCCGGTGCGGGCACTGGCCGCCGTGCACCGGGTGGGCGAGCTGCGGATCGGCGATCTGGCCGTCGTCGTCGCGGTGTCCTGCCCGCACCGGGGCGAGGCCTTCGACGCCTGCCGCAGGATGATCGACGACCTCAAGCACGAAGTGCCGATCTGGAAGCACCAGACGTTCTCGGACGGAACCGAGGAATGGGTGGGAGCCTCTTGAAGGACGGGGTAGGCGCCTTGTGATGACCCGGGGGAGGCGCTCCCGGGCGCGGGGCCGGATCCGGTGCCTGCGCGGGGCCGTTCGGCTTGCGTAACCCGCCCCCTGGCGTGAGCGTTGACCTGGCAGATGGTTAATCTGCTTATTCGTCGATTGCGGTTGTGCAAGGGGTTGGGAGGTAGCTGATGGGTGCGCTCCTCTGGTTGCTGATTCCGGTTGGCGCCGGGGTGATCGCCGCGGTGTGGAGCAGTTGGGCCCTGAGGCACCGCAAGACCGGGGACGTCGAGGAGCTCGCGGGCTACGCCCGGTTCCGTGACGCGATGGAGAAGCAGCATTCCGTTTCCGACCCCGCGCCGGCCGCCCCCGACCGGGCCTGAGACGCGTCACCCGTACGCAGTAGCAAGCACCGCCCGGTATGCCGCGTCTTCGCACGGGCGGGAGCCCGATCCCGTACGGACGGCCCCGCAGGCCGGTTGTCATACCTGTCCCGTACTGTCGTTCCATGCCACGCCGCACCGCGACGCTGCTCGCGTCGACCCTGATGCTCATCGCGCTGCTCTGCGCGGGAGTGCTCATCCCCGTGCCGTACTCGGAGATGTCGCCGGGGCCGACGGTGAACACGCTGGGTGACCACGATGGCGAGCCGGTGTTGCAGATCGCCCGGCACAAGACCTACTCGACGACCGGTCACCTCAACATGACCACCGTCCGGGTCACCGGCCCCGACTACCGGATGAACCTCCTTGAGGCGGTCTACGGCTGGCTCGACCACGACAGCGCCGTGGTCCCGCACAAGACGCTCTACCCCGAGGGACAGACCGCCGAGCAGGCCGACCAGCAGAACGCCGAGGAGTTCAGCCAGTCCCAGGAGAGCGCCAAGGTCGCGGCCCTCCGCCAGCTGCACCTCCCGGTCGCCACCCAGACCGTCGTCGGCTCGGTCGTGAAGGACAAGCCGGCCGACGGGCTGCTGCACGCCGGCGATGTGATCAAGGCCGTGGACGGCACGGCGGTCAAGCAGACCGGTGACGTCGCCAAGCTCGTCACCAAGCACAAGCCCGGCGAGAAGGTCGTCTTCACGATCATTCCGGCCAAGGAGGCGGCCGCGGCGGAGAAGCGGGGCGAGAAGCCCGAGACCGGCGCGCGGCAGGTCGCGATCACGACGCAGAAGGCGGACGACGGCCGGGCGATCGTGGGCATCCAGGCCGCCGTGGACCACATATTCCCGTTCCCCATCGACGTCAAGCTGGCCGATGTGGGCGGCCCGAGCGCCGGGCTGATGTTCGCGCTCGGCATCGTCGACAAGCTCACCCCCGGCTACCTGACCGGCGGAAAGTTCGTGGCCGGTACGGGCACGATCGACGACCAGGGCAAGGTCGGCCCGATCGGCGGCATCTCGATGAAGACGGTCGGCGCGCGTGACCAGGGCGCGGAGTTCTTCCTGACGCCGAAGGACAACTGCGCCACCGCGGCCAAGGACACCCCGCAGGGGCTCCGCCTGGTCAAGGTCGACACCATAGGCGACGCCATCAAGGCGTTGGACAAGATCCGCACCGGCGACCTCGCCGGCCTGCCGAGCTGTAGCCCGGCAGGCGGGAAGTAACGCCGGTCCGGCCCCGGAGCTTCAGCTCTCGAAGCCCGCGGGCTCAGCCCTCGAAGGTCGCGGCGAGTGCGTCGGCGAGGCCCGGCACCAGACCCGATCCGGTGAGCACCTCGGCGGTGGAGTCCTTCTCGCGCAGCCGCAGGGCCGACTCCCGGCGGCCGTCGCGCAGCACCGCCACCGTCATCCGGACCTCCTGGCGCTCCGGGTGCTCGGCGACCCACTTGGCGAGCTGTGCCTCGTCCATGCCGGCGGGCTCGGACGCCTCGGCGGCCGGCGGCAGCATGAGGCGCTCCACGGTCAGTGCGCAGCCGGTGACGGCGTCCGGCCAGGCGATGGTGGCGAGGAACTCGTCCAGCGGGACTTCCGCCGGGATCTCGTCCTGTTCCACGGGGGTCAGGGAAGCGGTGCTGGAGTCGTCGATGCCGAGCTGGGCGGCGAGCGAGGGCTCCTGCGCACGCAGCTTGGCGGTGTCGACGAGGGCGAACAGTCGGGCGGGCTGGTCCCAGCCGAGCCCCGCGGTGTACTCGTCGATTTCGAGCACCGCGCGGGTCAGTGGGTCGGCGGCAAGGGGGGTGCCGTCAACGGGGAGGTTGGTCATGCCCAACATCGTGCCTTGTCCACCCCCGAAATCGGGAACTGGGTAAAGCCTTCGTAAGTTGCATCAGTGGGTCCTAGTATCGCCGGGCCTGCCCCACACGACAGCGAACTTCGAGGTGCGCACCTTGGCTTTCCAGATGCCGGACCGCGGCTCAGGCCCGACAGGGCCACGGATCAGAGGCGGCCGACCATCGCGGCGGATCCGGACCCTGCTGATGACACTGGGAGTGCTGGCCGTGCTGGCCATGCTCTTTGTCATGTTTGCGGGGTTCTGGACCGATTGGCTCTGGTATCGCTCGGTCAAGTACTCCTCGGTCTTCACCACCACCCTGTGGACCAAGATCGGCCTGTTCTTCTTCTTCGGCGTCCTGATGGCGGTCGCCGTCGGCGTCAACGTCTGGCTGGCGCACCGACTGCGGCCGCCGCTGAGCGCGATGTCCATGGAGCAACAGAGCCTGGACCGCTACCGCATGAGCATCGCGCCGTTCAAGAAGTGGGCGCTGATCGCGATCACGGCGGTGGTCGGTCTGATCGCCGGCGCCTCGGCGTCCGGTGAGTGGCGCACGTGGTTGCAGTGGGTCAACGGCGTCCCGTTCGGTACGACGGACCCGCAGTTCGGCAAGGACATCTCCTTCTACACGTTCGATCTGCCCTGGTACCGCTTCCTGTTGAGCTTCGGCTTCGCCTGCGCGGTGCTGTGTCTGGTCGCCGCGGCGCTGACCCACTACCTCTACGGCGGACTGCGGCTGACCAGCCCCGGCTCACGGGCGACCGCCGCGGCCACCGGCCATCTGTCGGTGCTGCTCGGCCTCTTCGTCTCGCTCAAGGCGGTCGCGTACTGGCTCGACCGGTACGGACTCGCGGTCAAGTCCAGCGGCCTGAAGTCGGCCGACAACTGGGCGGGCCTGCGCTACGTGGACGCCAACGCCTACCTTCCGGCGAAGACCATCCTGTTCTTCATCGCGGCGATCTGCGCGGCGCTGTTCTTCGCGACGCTGTGGCGGCGGACGTGGCAGCTGCCGGTCATCGGCTTCGGCCTCATGGTGCTCTCCGCGATCCTGATCGGCGGCCTGTACCCGGCCATCGTGCAGAAGTTCCAGGTCCAGCCGAACGAGCAGGCCAAGGAAGCGCCGTACATCAAGCAGAACATCAAGGCGACCCGCGACGCGTACGACATCCAGGACTCCGCGGTCACGGCGTACAAGGGCAACTACAAGCCGTCCGGCAAGGAGGACAGCCAGCGGCTGCGCGACGACGCCGACACCACGGCCAGTCTGCGGCTGCTCGACCCGAACGTGGTCTCGCCGGCCTTCCAGCAACAGCAGCAGGCGAAGGGGTACTACCAGTTCCCCTCCACCCTGGACGTCGACCGCTACAAGGACCAGGACGGCGCCGAGCAGGACACCGTCATCGGCCTGCGCGAGCTGAACATCGCCGGTATCCCCGAGCGCAACTGGATCAACGACCACTTCAAGTACACCCACGGCTACGGCGCGGTGGCCGCCAAGGGGACCGAGACCGCCGACGGCGGCGGCCCCAAGTACACCGAGTCGGACCTGCCGGCCAAGGGGCAGCTCCCCCCGTACGAGCAGCGGGTGTACTACGGCGAGAAGACCTCCCAGTACTCCATCGTCGGCGGTCCGCAGAAGGAGCTGGACTACTCCGACGACCGCACCGGCGAGAAGAGCTACAGCTACAAGGGCAACAGCGGGGTCAGCCTCGCCAACCCGATCAACCGCGCCGCCTACGCGGTGGCGTTCGGGGAGCCGCAGATCCTCTACTCCGGCGCGATCGGCGACGGCTCGCGGATCCTGTACAACCGCACGCCCAAGGAGCGCGTCGAGTCCGTCGCCCCCTGGCTGACCATCGACGGTGACGCCTACCCGGCGGTCATCGACGGCCACATCAAGTGGATCGTGGACGCCTACACGACGAGCAACGGCTATCCGTACGCCTCGCGCACCACGCTCGGGGACACCACGGCCGATTCGCTCACCGACGGCCAGCGGGCGGTGGTGGCCCAGCAGAACCAGGTCAACTACATCCGCAACTCCGTCAAGGCGACGGTGGACGCCTACGACGGGTCGGTCAAGCTCTACCAGTGGGACGAGAAGGACCCGGTCCTCAAGACCTGGATGAAGGCCTTCCCCGGCACCGTCGAGAAGAAGAGCGCGATCAGCCAGTCGCTCAAGGAGCACCTGCGCTACCCGCAGGACCTCTTCAAGGTGCAGCGCCAGCTGCTGACGACGTACCACGTCACGGACCCGGGGACCTTCTACACCGGCTCCGAGCGCTGGCAGATCCCCAGCGACCCGACGACCAAGTCGGGCAACGCGGTACCGCCGTACTACCTGAGCATGAAGATGCCGGACCAGAAGGACCGGACGTTCTCCCTGACGACCACGTTCACGCCCAACAAGCGGGACAACCTGGGCGCGTTCATGGCGGTCGACGCCAATGCGACGAGCGCGGACTACGGCAAGATCAGACTGCTGAAGCTGCCGTCGCAGACACCGGTGCCCGGTCCGCAGCTGGTGCAGTCGAAGTTCAACTCCGATCCGAACATCGCCAACGAGCTCAACATCCTCAAGAAGCTCGGCGACTCGGAGATCGAGTACGGCAATCTGCTGACCGTCCCACTGGACGGCGGACTGCTCTACGTCGAACCGGTGTACCTGCGCGGTGCCAGCACCAACTACCCCCTGCTGAAGAAGGTGTTGGTCAGCTACGGCGACGAGAAGCCCGTCCTGGAGAACTCCCTCAAGGACGCGCTGGACGTGGTCTTCGGCAAGAAGGCGCCCAGTTCCGGCGGGACGGAGAAGCCGCCGGGCGGCACCGACACGGGCAAGCAGCCGCCGTCCGACCAGACGGTGCAGCAGGCCCTGTCCGACGCGGAGAAGGCGTACGAGGAGGGCGAGAAGGCCCTCGGACGGCGCGACCTGGCCGCCTACGACGAGGCCAAGAAGAAGCTGAAGGCCGCGCTGGACCGGGCCGCCAAGGCGGCCGAGAAGGGCGGTGCGTCGGGCGGCTGATCCGCCCGGCAGCGGTCTGGGACCTGCGGCCGCCGGTGCGAACCGGCGGCCGCGGAGCCGCTCCGGCGCGAGGGGCGGCGCGGTGCCGTGATACGTTGAGGGCACAACGACGCGGGGTGGAGCAGCTCGGTAGCTCGCTGGGCTCATAACCCAGAGGTCGCAGGTTCAAATCCTGTCCCCGCTACGGAACGCCGAAGGCCTGGATCCTCAAGGATCCGGGCCTTCGTCATGCGTCGTCATACGTTTCGGTGTGATCGGGGAGAAGGCCGGGTCGCGCGGCCAATGTAGGGAACCTGTGTGCTTGAGTTTGACTTGTCGTTGTGTCGGGAAGTCGACAAACCGCTGAAGTGACCTCACTGGCTGCGGTATACCAGGTGTACGCGGGTTACAGGTGATGCGACGATGGGTCTTATGGGGGACAAGGCAAGGTTGTTGGAGACGGACCGGTTTGTACATGCGCCCGACGACGGGCGCGAACCCGAGCTGGCGATGGACGCGATGGAGGCCGCGGAGGCCGCCGAGGCGTCCGACGCCGTGACAGAGACCGGCCACCGCCGGGCCGCCGAGGCGGGCGACACCGCCGCGATGAGCGCGCTCGGCGCGATGCTGCTGCGCCGCGGTGACCTCGACGGCGCCGAGCCGCACCTGCGCTCCGCGGCCGCCGCCGGGGACCGCGCCGCGGCCAACAACCTCGGCGTACTGCTCCACCAGCGCGGCTACGGGGACGAGGCGGCCGGCTGGTGGCGGATCGCCGCCGTCGCCGGCTCCGCCGCCGCGGCCCACGCCCTCGGCCGCCACTACCGCGAGCGCGGCGACGAACCGGCGGCCGAGTACTGGCTGCGCCAGTCCGCCGAGTCCGGCCACTGCCTGGGCGCCTACGCGCTCGCCGACCTGCTGGAGCACCGCGGGGACATCGGCGCCGAGCGCTGGTTCCGCGCCGCCGCCGAGCGCGGCCACCGCGAGGCCGCGTACCGCCTCGCCCGGCTCATCGAGGACGGCCGCGACACGGACCGCCGGACGGTGCCCGCGTACGGCGAGCTGACCCAGCAGGAGGAGGCCGAGCAGTGGTACCGCCAGGCCGCCGCGCGGGGCCACCGTCGGGCCGCTTTGCAGCTGGGCGCGCTCCTGGAGGACCGCGGCGACATCCAGGAGGCCGGCCGCTGGTACCTGTCCGCCGCCAAGGACGGTGAGGCGCGCGCCGCCTGCGCGCTGGGCTACCTGCTGCGCGACGCCGGTGACGAGGAGAGCGCCGCGGAGTGGTGGCGGCGGGCCGCCCAGGACGGCGATGGCAACGCCGCCAATGCGCTGGGGGCACTGCACGCCGACCGGGGCGAGGTGCAGAGCGCCGAGCGCTGGTACCGGGTCGCGCTGGAGGCCGGTGACGTCAACGGCGCCTACAACATCGGGCTGCTCTGCGCCGAGCAGGGCCGGGCCGGACGCGGCGAGCAGTGGTACCGCCGGGCCGCCTACGCCGGGCACCGCGAGGCCGCCAACGCGCTGGCGATCCTACTGCTCCAGCGCGGCGACGCCTCGGGAGCCGAGCCGTGGTTCTCCAAGGCGGCCGAGGCGGGCAGCGTGGACGCCGCGTTCAACCTGGGAATCCTGTTCGCCGGCCGCGGTGACGAGCGGACGGCGCAGACCTGGTACGAACGGGCGGCCGCGGCCGGGCACACCGATGCGGCGCTCCAGGTCGGGATCGTGCAGCTGCGGGACGGCCGGCTGGCGGACGCGGAGCGCAATCTGCGCTGTGCGGCCGACGGCGGTAGCGCCGAGGCGGCCTTCCGGCTGGCGGACCTCCTCGACCGCAAGGCCTCGGCCGCGGGCGACGGGCCGGCGGACGGCGAGCGGCCGGCCGACGACGAGAGCATGCAGTGGTACGAGCGGGCCGCCCGGCAGGGCCACCGCCGCGCCCAGGTGCGGGTCGGCATGTTCGCGGCGGCCCGCGGCGAGGTCGTCGAGGCCGCCAACTGGTACCGCGCGGCGGCCGAGGCCGGCAGCCGCAACGGTGCCTTCAACCTCGGGCTGCTGCTGGCCAGGGAGGGCAGCCTGCCCGAGGCGGCCCTGTGGTGGCAGCGCGCCGCCGAGGGCGGGCACGGCCGGGCCGCACTGCGGCTGGCGCTGCTCGCCGCCCGGCACGGCGCCCTCGCCGAGGCGCAGGGCTGGTGCGCGCGGGCCGTCGACCTGGGACCGCCGGAGGTCGCGGAGCGCGCGGCCCGGCTGCGTACGGCGCTCCAGGACGAGCTCAGCGCCTAGGGCACACCCACGGCGCGCGCAGCTCCCTCCGGGCCCCGGAGCCGGGTCCTCGGGCCCGGGGGCCGGGGGCCCGGAAAGGGATTTGCACTGGTCGTCGGGCCGGGGTTAAAGTAAGGGCACAACGACGCGGGGTGGAGCAGCTCGGTAGCTCGCTGGGCTCATAACCCAGAGGTCGCAGGTTCAAATCCTGTCCCCGCTACTCAAGGACGAAGGCCCGGATTCCATGGAATCCGGGCCTTCGTCGTGTGCGGAGGGCGGAACCGGACCGTACGGGCCCGTTGTGGCCGGTGGCCGACCGTCTCCGGGTACCGGCGGCGGTCACCGAGGCTGCCCCGCTCCCGTAGGGCCGGCGGGCTCCTGGGCCCTCACGCGGTCCCGGCGTAGTGTTCGGCGATCTCGTCACTGGTCGTGAGCCACACGCCGGGGTGGTTCGCGACGTACTCCAGCGCCTGGTCCAGGTACCTGTGCCGGAACGCCTGGCCGATGACGAAGGGGTGCAGGGCCAGCGACATCACCCGGCCGCTGCCCGCCGCGTCCTCGTAGAGCTGGTCGAGCTGGTCCTTGACGATCGTGACGAAGTCCGGCCCGGTGAGGCCCTTGCTGACGAACAGGCCGATGTCGTTCAGCTCGACGGAGTACGGCACGCTCAGCATTCCGGGCACGTTCAGCCGGTACGGCTGGTCGTCGTTGGTCCAGTCGAGCACATAGCTCAGGCCGAGGTCGGCGAGCAGCTCCGGCGTCCGGAAGGTCTCGGTGAGCGCCGGCCCCATCCAGCCGCGCGGCCGTTGGCCGGTGGTGCGCTCGATGGTGTCGACCACGTCGGTCAGGTAGGCGCGTTCCTCGTCCGGCGTCATGTCGGCCTGGAAGGTGGAGTTGTCCCTGCCGTGGGCGAGCCACGCCCAGTTCCGGGCCCGTCCGGCCTCGATGATCTGCGGATACCGCTCGCCGACAGCGGAGTTGAGCAGGGCGCTCGCGCGGATGCCGTGGCGGTCGAGGCTCTCGATCAGCCGCCAGATGCCGACCCGGGGGCCGTAGTCGCGCCAGCCGTAGTTCAGCGGGTCCGGAGTCAGCCCCGCGGTGCCCGCGAAGGTGCTCGTGGAGGGGCGGTCGATCCGGTAGTGCTCGATGTTCAGTCCGACGTAGAAGGCGACCCGGGCGCCGTTCGGCCAGTGGATCGGCTCGCGGTCGATGATGGGGCTGTAGTCGTAGAGCTGGTTGTCCATCGAATCTCACCTTCGAGTGCGCGTGGGTGCCGTGATCTGCTGCGATCTCTTGGTGGGATGCTCGAACCCTCACATTGATGTGAAGGTCAAGTGCGGGCCGGCTGTGACGCCGGTCACCTGCGAACCCGGGGCGATGGGCGGGGCCTTCGGGCACGCCGAAGCGCCCGCCGGATTTCGGCGGGTGCGGTCGGTTCTGCGTGCCGGGGCCTTGCGAGGCGGCCGACGGGGCCGGATTGCCCGGGGTGGTCAGGCGGCGGCGTTACAGGTGGGGCAGAGGCCGCGGTAGGTCACGGTGACCTCGGAGACCTGGAAGCCGTAGCGCTCGGGCTCGGGGAGCGCGGAGAGCGGGTCGCCCTGCACGTGGACGTCGCGGATGGTGCCGCACTGCGAGCAGACGAGGTGCTGGTGGTCGTGGTGCGCGTTCGGGTCGTACCGCTTGGCGCGGCCGTCCGTGCTCACCTCGATCACCTCGCCGAGCGCCACCAGCTCGCCGAGGGTGTTGTAGACCGTGGCGCGGGAGATCTCGGGAAGCCGGTCGGTCGCCAGTGCGTGCACTTCGTCGGCGGTGTAGTGGACGTGGTCCCCGTCGAGGACCTCGGCGACGACGCGTCGCTGCGCGGTCAGCCGCCAGCCGCGTTCCCGGAGTCGTTCCAGCAGGTCACTCATGCCAATCACCCATCAGTCAGATAGGGCAAGGGTAGCAGTGGGGATCCATCACCGGAATGTGTACGGCTTTCGGATGCTTCTTGACTTAGACAATGTCCAATGTAGGATCGTGTTCGGCGCAGGCCAAGGACAGGTGGAGAAGATTTTCAGGAGGCGCACGTGTCGGTAGAGAGCACCACCGGACCGCTGACCACGGAGTCCGGCGCTCCGGTCGCGGACAACCAGAACAGCGAGTCGGCCGGCATCGGCGGCCCCGGTCTCCTCCAGGACCAGCTCCTGATCGAGAAGCTCGCGCACTTCAACCGCGAGCGCATCCCGGAGCGCATCGTGCACGCCCGCGGCGCCGGCGCGTACGGCACGTTCAGGGTGACCGCGGACGTGACCCGGTACACCCGTGCCGCGTTCCTGTCCGAGGTCGGCAAGGAGACCGAGGTCTTCCTGCGCTTCTCCACCGTCGCGGGCAGCCTCGGTGCGGCCGACGCGGTGCGCGACCCGCGCGGCTTCGCGCTGAAGTTCTACACCGAGGAGGGCAATTACGACCTCGTCGGCAACAACACCCCGGTGTTCTTCATCAAGGACGCCATCAAGTTCCCGGACTTCATCCACACCCAGAAGCGCGACCCGTACACCGGCTCCCAGGAGGCGGACAACGTCTGGGACTTCTGGGGTCTGTCGCCCGAGTCGACCCACCAGGTGACCTGGCTGTTCGGCGACCGTGGCATCCCCGCCTCGTACCGCCACCTGAACGGCTACGGCTCGCACACCTTCCAGTGGAACAACGCCGCCGGTGAGGTCTTCTGGGTCAAGTACCACTTCAAGACCGACCAGGGCATCAAGAACCTCCCCCAGGACGAGGCCAACAGGCTCGCCGGTGAGGACCCGGACAGCCACCAGCGGGACCTGCGCACGGCCATCGAGCGGGGCGAGTTCCCGACCTGGACGGTGCAGGTGCAGATCATGCCCGCGGCCGAGGCGGCCGACTACCGCTTCAACCCGTTCGACCTGACCAAGGTCTGGCCGCACGAGGACTACCCGCCGATCGAGATCGGCACGTTGGAGCTCAACCGCAACCCGCAGAACATCTTCGCCGAGGTCGAGCAGTCGATCTTCTCCCCGCACCACTTCGTGCCGGGCATCGGCCCGTCCCCCGACAAGATGCTCCAGGGCCGCCTCTTCGCGTACGGCGACGCGCACCGCTACCGCGTCGGCATCAACGCCGACCACCTGCCGGTCAACCGTCCGCACGCCACCGAGGCGCGCAGCCACGGCCGGGACGGCGCGCTCTACGACGGCCGTCACGGCGGTCGGAAGAACTACGAGCCCAACAGCTTCGGCGGCCCGAACCAGACCGGTCAGCCGCTGTGGCAGCCGCTCCCGGTGACCGGCACCGCCGGTGACCACGCGGCGCCCGCGCACGCCGAGGACGACGACTTCGTCCAGGCCGGCAACCTCTACCGCCTGATGTCGGAGGACGAGAAGGAGCGCCTGATCGGCAACCTGGCGGGCTTCCTCGCACAGGTCTCCCGCGACGACATCGCACAGCGGGCGATCGAGAACTTCCGCAAGGCGGACGCGGACTACGGCAAGCGGCTGGAAGCCGCGGTGCAGGCCCTGCGCGGCTGATACGCCCGCCGCTGCCGTACATGCCGAAGAGGCCGGATGCCGAGGGGCTTCGGCCTCTTCGTGCGTCCGGCCCTTCGTGCGCCCTCAGGCCGGTACCGCGCCCGCCCTTGCGTCGGCGCGCACCTCGGCGGTCGACCAGCAGCGGATGATGTCGCGCACGGACACGATGCCGACCGGTTCGTGGTCCCGCAGCACGATCAGATGGCGGAAGCCGCCGCGCACCATGGCGTCCGCGGCATCGTCCAGGGTCCAGTCCGGTGTGGCGAAGACGACGTCGGGGGTGGTGTGGGTCTGGGCGGTCTCCCGGTCGGGGTTCTCGCCCGCGCCGAGGGAGTTGAGGATGTCACGCTCGGTGAGGATGCCGATGCCGCTGTTGTCGCTGTCGAGGACCACGGCCGAGCCGACGCGGCGGGCCGCCATCAACTGTGCCGCCTGGCGGAGGGTGTGAGCGGGCCCGATGGTGAGGATCAGGGTGCTCATGGCGTCTTTGACGTACATGGGCATGGAGCGGAGCCACCTCCTTGGTGAATGTGCCTTGCGAACGGATTCACAAGTTCACAAAGTGGGGGGTTCTCATGTTCACATGCCGTTGTGCAGCTCAACAAGGGGCAAGTGTTGGACGTTTGTCCGAGTGCTTGCCCCTCAGGTGCGCGGGCGCGCGCCGGTGTCAGTGCTTGTCGTCGCCGAGGTAGCTCAGCAGGTCCTCGTGCAGCAGGCCGTTGGAGGCCGCCGCGTTGCCGCTGTGCGGGCCCGGCCTGCCGTCCAGGCCGGAGAACTGCCCGCCGGCCTCCTTGACCACCACCGCACAGGCCGCCATGTCCCACAGCGACAGCTCCGGCTCCGCGCAGATGTCCACCGAGCCCTCGGCGACCATCATGTACGGCCAGAAGTCCCCGTAGGCCCGGGTGCGCCAGCAGTCCCGGCTCAGGTCGAGGAAGCCGGGCAGCTTGCCGCGCTCCTCCCAGCCGGTCAGTGAGGAGTAGGCGAAGGACGCGTCCTGGATGCGGCCGACCTTCGAGACCTGTAGCCGGGTCGCCGAGGTCAGGCTGCGGCCGGTGAAGGCGCCCAGCCCCTCCGCGGCCCACCAGCGGCGGTTGAGCGCCGGCGCGGAGACGATGCCGACCACCGGACGGTCGCCGCCCTCGCCGCGCTCCATCAGCGCGATCAGGGTCGCCCAGACCGGCACCCCGCGGACGTAGTTCTTGGTGCCGTCGATCGGGTCGATGATCCAGCGGCGCGGCCCCGTGCCCTCGCTGCCGAACTCCTCGCCGAGCACCGCGTCGCGCGGCCGCGCCCGCTGGAGCTGGCCGCGGATCAGCTCCTCGGCGGCCTTGTCCGCCTCGCTCACCGGAGTCATGTCCGGTTTGGTCTCGACCTTGAGGTCGAGCGCCTTGAAGCGCTCCATGGTGGCGGCGTCCGCGGCGTCGGCGAGGACATGGCCGAGGCGAAGATCATCGTGATAGTCGGGCATGTGCGAACAGTATCCATTGGTATACGCCGGAGCCACACGGCCGTGCCCGGCCCGGCGTGTGGTGCCCTCCGGGCGGGTGGTCGAAGGGTGCTGCGACGGCCCTTGACACCGACTGATGCGGCGTCAATTCTGTGCGCAATCCGGCCATCTGGGCCGGCGGCCGGGGAGGCGATGGATGTCGGCAGCGCGCGAGTCCCTGCTGGATGCCGCCTACACGGCGCTGACGACCCGGGCCTGGACGGCCGTGCGGATGGTTGACGTCGCGGCCGCCGCCGGGGTCTCCCGGCAGACGCTCTACAACGAGTTCGGCAGCAAGGAGGGCCTGGCCCGCGCCCTGGTCCGCCGGGAGACCGACAGCTACCTCAGCGGGGTCGCCCGGGCGCTGGCCCGGGGCGGCACCGCGGCCGCCGGGACGCCCGGCGACGCGGCGGCCAGGATGGTCGCCGCGGCCGCCTGGACGCTGCGTACCGCGCGCACCAATCCCCTGGTCAGGGCCGCCCTGACGGGCTGCTGGGGGGACCGACTGCCGGACCCGGAGGTGGCCGCGGCGAGCCCCGCGCCGGTCCGGGCCCGCCGCCCCGGCGGCGTGCCCGCGCAGCGCACCCGGCCGTCCACGGACGGGCCGCTGCCCGGGCCCGCCGAACTCGTCGGCCGGCTCTGCGACCAGGCGGTAGCCGTACTGGAGCCGGACTGGCCGAAGGAGGAGCTGCCCGCCCTGGGCACCGCGTGCGAGGCCGCGGCGCGGCTGACGCTGTCTTGTGTGGTGGCCCCGGCCGCGGCGACGGCGCCGGCCGGACGGACGCGGGCGCAGCGGACCCGCCGGGAGGCGGAGGCCGAGGCGGTGTCACGACTCGTACGGGGGGCGTTCGACCGGTTGCCGGGCGGTGCGGAGCGGCCCGGTCGGGGCTGACGGGCCGTCACGGGCGCGGCGGGCGCACGGCGTCCGGCGCACCGGTGCCGGCCGTGGCGGAGCGCGGCGTCCCGGCCCCGGCCGGGCTCAGTGGTGCCCCGACCCCGACAACTGGAGCCCGATCACGCCCACGATGACCAGCGTGATCGAGACGATCTTCAGGGTGGAGACCAGGTCCCCGAGGAAGACCATGCCGTAGATCGCCGTGCCGGCCGCGCCGAGGCCCGTCCAGACCGCATAGGCCGGGCCGACGTCGAGCTTGCGCAGGGCCAGTGTCAGCAGGCCGAAGCTGCCGAGGGCGAAGGCCGCGAAGGCGATGGTCGGGAAGAGCCGGGTGAAGCCGTGGGAGAGCTTCAGGCAGACCGCGAAGCCGGTCTCCAGCAGCCCTGCCACCACGACCAGCAGCCACGACCACGCCATACCCATGCCTCCGTCAGCTGGACGAGTGACGACGGGTTCCGGGGCGGTTGTCCGCCCCCACCCATCCGGGCCCCGTCCGGGCGTCCAGGGCCCGGTGACCAGTTCGCCGGCCTTGGTGTGATTATGCCGTTGCTCCGGACGGCCGGGGGTGAACTCCAGGGATCAGTCGCCCTCGCGTCGCTCCCGGGTGGCCAGCAGACGGCGCAGCGAGTACAGGCGGGCCGGTTCGGCATGGCCGTCGGCGACCCACTCGTCCAGTGCGCAGTCCGGCTCGTCGTGGCTGCACGCGCGCGGGCAGTCGACGGTGCCCGGCTCCAGGTCGGGGAAGGCGTGGATGACCCGGGACGGGTCGATGTGGGCCAGCCCGAAGGAGCGCACGCCCGGGGTGTCGATGACCCAGCCCGGGTCGCCGGGGAGCGGGAGGGCCAGCGCCGAGGTGGTGGTGTGCCGGCCGCGGCCGGTGACCGCGTTGACATGGCCGGTGGCCCGGCGCCGCTCCGGGACCAGCGCGTTGACCAGGGTCGTCTTGCCGACGCCGGAGTGTCCGACGAACGCCGTCATCCGACCCTTGAGCGTCTCCCGCACCCGCTCGGCGGCGCTGCCGTCGGCGAGTTCGTCCCGGTTGGTCACCACGTACGGCACGCCCAGCGCTCCGTAGGACTCCAACAGGGCGTCCGCGGGCGCCAGATCGGACTTGGTCAGCACCAGCAGTGGGTCCAGCCCCGCGTCATAGGCGGCGACCAGACAGCGGTCGATCAGCCGGGGGCGCGGCTCGGGGTCGGCGAGCGCGGTGACGATGGCGAGTTGGTCGGCGTTGGCGACCACGACCCGCTCGTACGGGTCGTCGTCGTCGGCGGTACGGCGCAGCGTGGAGGTGCGCGGTTCGACCCGGACGATCCGGGCCAGGGTGTCCTTGGCGCCGCTCAGATCGCCCACCACGGCGACCCGGTCGCCCACCACCGCGCTCTTGCGGCCCAGTTCGCGGGCCTTCATCGCGGTGACCGTGCGGCCCTCGATGAGGCAGGTCAGCCGTCCGCGGTCGACGGTCAGGACCAGCCCCTCGGCGGCGTCCTCGTGCTTGGGGCGGATGTTCGTACGGGGCCGGTTGCCCTTGCGGTTGGGCCGGACGCGGACGTCGTCCTCATCGGGGTTCTTGCCGTAGCGGCGCATGGCGGCCGGACCTCTCAGGCTCTCCGGGCGGGGGCGGCCGCCGGGTCGAGCATCTCGGTCCACAGCGCGGGGAAGTCGGGCAGGGTCTTGGCCGTCGTGGCGACGTTCTCCACCTCCACGCCCTCGACCGCGAGGCCGATGACCGCCGCGGCGGTGGCCAGCCGGTGGTCGTCGTAGGTGTGGAAGATCCCGCCGTGCAGCGGCCGCGGCCGGATGTGCAGACCGTCCGCGGTCTCGGTGACGTCGCCGCCGAGCTCGTTGAGCTCCTTGGTGAGCGCGGCCAGCCGGTCGGTCTCGTGCAGCCGCAGGTGCGCCACCCCGCGCAGGGTCGAGGGCGAGTCGGCGAGTGCGGCGACCGCGGCGATGCCCGGGGTCAGCTCGCCGACCTCGCTCAGGTCGACGTCGATGCCGTGGATGCGGCCGCTGCCGGTGAAGGTCAGGCCGTGGTCGGTCAGCTCGCAGGAGCCGCCCATCGTGGTGAAGATCTCGCGCAGCGCGTCACCGGGCTGGGTGGTGTGCGCGGGCCAGTCCGGGATGGTGACCCGGCCGCCGGTGACCAGCGCCGCGGCCAGGAACGGCTGGGCGTTGGACAGGTCCGGCTCGACGACCAGATCGCGGCCGAGCAGCGCACCGGGGGTGACCCGCCAGACGTTCGGCTCGCCGCCCGCCTCCGGGGTGTCCACCTGCGCACCGACGCTGCGCAGCATGTCGACGGTCATCCGGATGTGGGGCATGGAGGGCAGCGCGGCACCGACGTGCCGGACCTCGACGCCCTGGTTGAAGCGCGGCGCCGACAGCAGCAGGGCGCTGACGAACTGGGAGGACGAGGACGCGTCGATCTCGACCGTGCCGCCCTCCAGGGCGCCGCCGCCGAACACCGTCATCGGCAGCGCACCGCGGTTGTCGTCGTCGATCCGGGCGCCCAGGGCGCGCAGCGCGTCGATGACGCCGCCGAGCGGGCGCTCGTAGGAGCGCGGGTCGCCGTCGAAGCGGACCGGGCCGTCGGCGAGCGCGGCGACCGGCGGCAGGAAGCGCATGACCGTTCCGGCGTTGCCGACGTCGATGGTGGCCGGGCCGTGCAGGCCGGCCGGGATGATCCGCCAGGCCTCGCCGCCACCGGGCTGTCCGGCGGTGTCCGCGGAGTCGGCGGGGCCGGTGGAGCTGGACGAGGCGGTCTCCTCGATGCCGACGCCCATGGCGCGCAGCGCCTCGGCCATCAGGAGGGTGTCGCGGGAACGCAGCGGGCGGCGCAGCCATCCGGGCTCGGACGACAGCGCGGCCAGTACCAGGCCGCGGTTGGTGACCGATTTCGAGCCGGGAACGGTGACGGTCGCGTCGACGGCCCCGGAGGCGAGCGGGGCGGGCCAGAGGGCGGGATGCGTGGGGCTCTCGGTCATGCCCTTACTTTAATGGCTGGGCAAGGGGCCCGATCTTGATCAAAAGTGGCGCAACCCATCCGAAACACGGCACTGGTAGTGCGCTCGCGCACAGGAGGCTCACATCCGGTGGGCGCACCGGGCGTGCCGCCGGCGGCACCGGCCCCGGCCGACGTCACAGGCCGAGCAGCCAGCGTCCGCCGCCGATCAGGGAGCACAGGGTCACCACGTGGAAGAGTCCGAGCCAGACGGCCGCCGGGACGTTCGTCAGCCGCGCCAACTGATCGGGGTCCGAATCCACCGCTCCGCCGCGTCGCCGCTTGCCCTGGAGCTCGAACGGCGGCCGCACCCCGCCCAGCAGCAGGAACCACACCACCGCGTAGGCGAACGCCGCCTGGACGTCCGCCGACGTCAGCCACGAGACCAGCACGAACGCGGCGCCGGCCAGGACGACAGTGAGCACCCCGTAGGCGTTGCGGATCATGATCAGCATCGCCAGCAGCAGCGCCGTGGCACCCCACAGCAGCGCGGTGATGTGCCCCGCGGCGAGCAGCGCGGCACCGGCCAGACCCAGCAAGGATGGCGCGATATAGCCGGCCGCGGCGGTCAGGATCATGCCCGGACCGGTCGGCTTGCCACGCGAAACGGTCAGACCGGAGGTATCGGAGTGCAGTCGGATGCCGTCCAGGCGGCGGCCCGTGACCAGCGCGATCAGCCCGTGTCCGCCCTCGTGAGCGATGGTGACGGCGTTCCGCGACAGCCGCCAGGCGGTGTGCGGGACCACGGAGCCCAGCGCCAGCACCGCCGTGACGATCACCAGCCAGAGCGACGGAGCGGGCTGGGTCCCGACGACTCGGCCCCATATGTCGGTGAGGTGGTCGGTGTCCATGTCTCCCCTTCGTGTGGCATGGCAGTGTGGCATGCATGTGCGGTAGGTATGCAGCGAGCCGTCGGCCCGAGGACCTGGTGGGGCTCTTCGGCGTTCAGCAGTGGGAGCCGGCGGAGACCCTGGCGCCCAACTGGAACGTGGCTCCGACGGTCAACGTGCACGCGGTGCTCGAACGTCCCCTCAAGGGCGCGGCGGCCGACGGATTCCCGCCGGGGCCGGTGCGCCAGCTGCGGACGCTGAAGTGGGGCCTGGTCCCGTCGTGGTCGAAATCACCCGACGGCGCCGCGCGGATGATCAACGCGCGGGCCGAGACGGTCCATGAGAAGCCGTCCTTCCGCCAGGCCCTGGCCGCCCGCCGCTGTCTGATCCCCGGTGACGGCTACTTCGAGTGGGTCACCGACGCCGCCGAGCGGCAGCTGGAGGAGCAGGGCAGGAAGAAGCGCCCCCGCAAGCAGCCGTACTTCGTGACGCCCGCGGACGGCTCCGTGATGGCGATGGCCGGGCTGTACGAGTTCTGGCGGGACCGCACGCTGCCCGGGGACCACCCGCTGGCCTGGTGGGTGACCTGCACGGTCGTCACCACCGAGGCCGAGACCACCCCGCTGGCCGGGGCGAGCGGCGGTGAGGGCCCGCAGTCGCTGGCCGACATCCACCCCCGGATGCCGTTGGTGCTGACGCCGGACCGCTGGGACGCCTGGCTGGACCCGGCCGTGACCGACCCCGACGAGCTGCAAGCCCTGCTGACGCCCCCGCCGCCCGGCCTGATGCGGGCCCACCCCGTGCCGACCGACGTCAGCAACGTCCGCAACAACGGCCCTGAGCTGATCACCGAGCTCGACGGGCCCGAGGTCGGCACGCTGTTCTGAGGCGGCTCCGGGGCGTCCGCGTTCTGAGGCGGCTCCGGGGCGTCCGCCGCGTGCTGCGCTGCCCTTCGCGCCGCGGCGCGGGCAGGATGGGCACATGGGTGAGCGCGGCGAGCGCTCACGGGACGGTGCGTGCCTCGCGCAGGCGAGGACGGCGTGGAGCGGGACGTTTCGGCATGAGGACAGGGGCGATGGAGAGCGAGACGGTCGGGACACCGGCGGGCGACGCCCGGATCACCTGGTACCGCGGCGCGGAGCCGGCCCGGGCCGTGGTGGCCCTCGGGCACGGCGCCGGCGGCGGCATCGAGGCACGCGACCTGCGGGCGCTGGCGGCCGCGCTGCCGGCCCGTGGCTACACCGTGGCGCTGGTCGAGCAGCCGTGGCGGGTGGCGGGCAAGAAGGTGGCGCCCGCGCCCAGGACGCTGGACGCGGGGTGGCGCGAGCTGTGGCCGGCGTTGGCGAAGCCGGGCCTGCCGGTGGTGGCCGGCGGCCGGAGCGCCGGGGCCCGGGTGGCCTGCCGTATGGCGGGCGAGCTGGGCGCCGAGGCCGTACTGGCGCTCAGCTTCCCGCTGCACCCCCCGGGCAAGCCGGAGAAGTCCCGGGCGGACGAGCTGACCGGTGCCGGGGTGCCGACGCTGGTCGTCCAGGGCGGCCGGGACCCGTTCGGCCGTCCGCAGGAGTTCCCGTCGGGGACCGTGCTCACCGAGGTGCCGCACGGTGACCACGGCTTCGCGGTGCCGAAGTCGGCGGGCGTCACCGAGGCCGAGTCGATGGCCGGGCTCACGGATGCGGTGCTGGCCTGGCTCGACGGGATGCTCGGCTGACCCGACCCGGCGCGCCCCGGGTCAGTCCGCCGCTCCCCGCGGCCGGGCCCGCACGTGCATCCGCTCGCCCTGCCGGCCGAACAGGCTGAGCACCTCCACCGGCTCCTCGCCCGCGGGCCCGAACCAGTGCGGCAGCCGGGTGTCGAACTCCGCCGCCTCCCCGGCCCGCAGCTCCACGTCGTGGTCCGCCAACAGCAGGCGCAGCCGGCCGGACAGCACGTACAGCCACTCGTAGCCCTCGTGCGTCCGCTGCTCGGGGGCGCCCTCCTCCGGATCGATGACCAGCTTGAACGCCTGGAGCGCACCGGGCTGGCGGGTCAGCGGCACCACCGTCATGCGGCCGCGCCGCTGCGGCGCGGCGCGCACCCGTGGATCGCCCACCTCCGGCGCCCCCACCAGCTCGTCCAGCGGCACCCGGTGCGCCCGTGCCAGCGGCAGCAGCAGTTCGAGGGTGGCCCGGCGGCCGCCGGACTCCAGGCGTGACAGCGTGCTCACCGAGATACCGGTCGCCGTGGAGAGCGCCGCGAGCGTCACCCCGCGCTCCTGGCGCAGCCGCCGCAGCCGCGGGCCCACCTCGGCGAGCACCCGGTCGTGCTCGGTCTCTCCACCGGCGGGGCCGGTGCCGTCGGAGGGGCCGGGCGCGGAGCCGTCGGCGGGGGCGTTGCGGGTGCTGCGCGGCGTGTGGTCCACCCCTCCATTGCCGAACCGGCAAGGGGGTTTGTCAAGCCGACGGAAGAACGGGTGTCCGAGCGGGAATGATCCGCCGCACCGCGCTGTTGAGGCTGTCGTATGCACGTGAGTACAGCCGGCGAAGCACGAGAATGGGAGTCCGCCGCATGGGAATCGCTTGCCTGGCCCGCCCGGTCGCTGACCTGCCGTGGTCGCAGATGCAGGTGACGCAGCCCGCCCTGGCTGGAGCGGCGGCGGCACCGGATCGTCGTCTATTCTCCGATTCGAGTGGGTCCGTTTCCGGATCCGTGGTGTTGGAGGAGGTGGGTCCGGTCACCGGTACCGACGCAGGGACCGACGGCACGGCTGAGGAGCAGTCCGCGCGCCGACAGGAGAGCGCGGTCGAACGGAACGCGCGCTTCGAGCGGGACGCCCTCACCTTCCTGGACCAGATGTACTCCGCCGCTCTGCGCATGACGCGCAATCCGGCCGACGCGGAGGACCTGGTGCAGGAGACGTATGCCAAGGCGTATGCGTCCTTCCACCAGTTCCGGGAGGGCACCAACCTCAAGGCCTGGCTGTACCGCATCCTCACGAACACCTTCATCAACTCCTACCGCAAGAAGCAGCGGGAGCCGCAGCGCAGTGCCGCCGACGAGATCGAGGACTGGCAGCTGGCGCGCGCCGAGTCGCACATGTCGACGGGTCTGCGTTCCGCCGAGTCCCAGGCGCTGGACCACCTCCCCGATTCGGACGTGAAGGCCGCACTCCAGGCGATTCCGGAGGAATTCCGCATCGCCGTCTACCTCGCCGATGTCGAGGGGTTTGCGTACAAGGAGATCGCGGACATCATGGGGACACCCATCGGCACGGTGATGTCCCGACTGCACCGCGGCCGGCGCCAACTGCGCGGCATGCTGGAGGACTATGCCCGTGAGCGCGGGCTGGTCCCGGCGGGGGCGACGGCTGCGGACCCGCAGGCCGCGCGGACGTCGGAGTCGCACGACCGGAAAGGCTCGGGATCATGAGCTGCGGAGAGCCGCACGAGAAGGACTGCTCAGAGGTCCTTGACCACCTCTACGAGTATCTCGACCGGGAGATGCCCGCCGGGGAGTGCGCGGAGTTCCAGGTCCACCTCGAAGAGTGCTCTCCGTGCCTGGAGAAGTACGGCCTGGAGCAGGCCGTCAAGAAGCTCGTCAAGCGCTGCTGCGGCCATGACGACGTCCCCAGCGACCTGCGCTCCAAGGTCATGGGCCGGATCGATCTCATCCGGGCCGGCGAGGCCGTGCCCGAGGTGAGCGTGCTGGACCAGGCCCGGCACGAACAGGCACAGCGGGAGCAGGCGGAGGCCGAGGCGGCCGCCGGCTCCCAGGAGGCGGGCGACCGGTCCGAGGAGACCGGCGCCGCCGACGCGCGGACCGACGCCGGTCCTGATGCACGGACCAAGGCCGCGCGCGCCGAATAAGGCGGCACATCACCCTAAGGGGTGAGGGGCGGGGTGATTCGTCCCGCCCGATCCGCTGAAGCGCCCTTTCCGGCGCCCCAGCCCCTCTATTCTCACCGAACCCAAGCGCTCTGCGGACAGGACGGCAGCGCGCGGGCGGTGGGCATGGTGAGGAGGGCGCGATGCGGGGACTTCCGACGGCCGCGCGATGGTATATCGGCTGCGCCACCCTGGCCGCGGCGCTGTGCGCCGCCCCCGCGATACGGCTCGGCGCCGCCGCCCCCTGGAGCACCGCCCTGGCCCTGGCCGTCCTCTACGCACTGTGCGAACGGGTCCGTCGCGGGCCGCTGTTGGGTGGCCTGATGCCGTTCGGCCGGGGGACCGGCGTGACGCCCGCGGGGTTCCCCGCCGGCTGGGCGAGCCCCGTCCTGCTGGCCGGGGTGGTCCTGCTGCCACCGCCGCTGGCCGCACTGGCCGCCGTCCCCGGCGCCCTGCTCGCCCCGGCCGAGGAGCGCTCGGCCGCCGCTCGCAGGCTCTGGCACGCCGCCGAGCTGGCGCTCGCCTGTTGCGTGGCGGCCCGGGTCTTCCGGGTCGTCGACCACCAGCCGCTGTCCGCACCGCAGTTCCCCGTTCTGCTGCTGCCGGCCGCGGCCGGCGCGGCGGCCTTCTGCGCCGTGCTCGCCGCGCTGGACGGCGGGGTGCTGGTCGCCGCCGAGCGGTACCCGGTGCGCACCGCCTGGCGGGGGCTGCTGACCCGGTCGCTGGGACCGCACCTGGTGCACGGCCTGGCCGGACTGATGATGGCGGTGCTGTGGCGCAGCTCGTACGGCCCGCCGGCGGCGCTGCTGGTGCTGCTGCCGATGTACCTCTCCTGCTGGGTCTTCGACCGCTGTCACCGCGAACGCGCCGCCCATCAGGCCACCGTGCGCGCCCTCGTCCAGGCCGTGGACATCAAGGACCGCTACACCCGTGGGCACAGCGAACGGGTCGGCCGGGCATCGGTGATGATCGCCCGGGAGCTGGGCATGACGGAGGACCGGATGGAGGTGCTCCGCTTCGCCGGCATCCTGCACGACGTCGGCAAACTCGGCGTGCCCACCCGGCTGTTGCGCAAGGACGGGCCGCTCACCCCGGAGGAGCGCCGGGTCATCGAGCTGCACCCCGAGTACGGCCACGAGATCGTGCGCGGCATCGGCTTCCTGGGGGAGGCGCGGGCGGCGATCCTGCACCACCACGAGCGGCTGGACGGCCGCGGCTACCCCTACGGGCTGAGGGGGCATCAGATTCCCGAGTTCGCACGGGTGGTGGCGGTCGCCGACGCCTTCGACGCGATGACCTCCACCCGCTCCTACCGGCGGGCCAGGCCGGTGCCGGCGGCGCTCGCCGAGCTGCGCAAGTGCGCCGGCGCCCAGTTCGACCCGCGGATGGTGCGGGCGTTGGCGGCGTCCCTGGGGCGGTACGGCTGGCAACCCGACTCGGTGACCGCGGCCGATGTGGTGACCGCGGCGGACGTGGTGGCGGGGGCGGTGCGGTGCGGGAGAGGAAACGTCACAGCTGACGGGAGGGAAGGGGCGCAAGGGGTGAAGGGGGCGCTCGGGGTCGAGGGTGGCGCACCCGTCGCAGCCGTGGCGCGCGACCCCGCACCGGGTCGGCCCGAACGGACCGGACCGTCCGTTGCGGTAGGTTCCTCCGCCGCGACCGGACCGTCCGTTGCGGTCGGTTCCTCGGCCGTGACCGGGCCGACTGCCGTGACCGGGCCGACTGCCGTGACCGGACCGACTGCCGTGACCGGGCCGTCCATCGCGACCGGACCGTCCGTCCCGACCGGCTCTTCCGCCCCGGCCGGGCCGTCCGGACAGGGCGGTCGGCGATGACCCCCGCGCCCGAGGAGCCCCCCGACGGCCCGTCACCCGAGGGCCGGGCCGGCGGCGCCGGCCGCCGGGCGCCCGCCGTCCGCGGGCGGGGCGTGGTCGTCGCCGTCCACACCTCCGCCGCCGCGCTGGCCTGCTGGTCGCTCGGTCGGACGCTGTGGGACGGCCTGGTCCAGCCGGGGATCGCGCTGGCCTTCGGGGTGTTGATCGCGATCGGCGAGCTGGTGGGCCGGGGCCCGGCACCGGCCGCCGGGTACGGACGGGCGCCGGAGGAGCGGGAGGGTGCACCGCTCGCCGCGGCCGGGGCGCTCGCGTACGCACTGCTCGGAGCGGCCGCCGGACGGCCGACGGCGCACGGCGTCCCGCAGACCGTGGCCGTCGTCCTGGCGGCCGGCCTGGTCGGCCTCGTGCCGCAGGTCGCGCGCGGCCGCGGCCCCGCGCTGGACCAGCTCGCCCGCCGGGTGCTGACGGTCGGCTTCGCCGCCGTCTGCTTCCAACCCCTCCGCGCCAGTGGGGCGTTGGGCAGGTGGGTGACGTCCGGGCCGGCCCATCCGCTCTTCCTGGTCGGCCTACTGGCGCTCACCACGCTGTGCGACGCGGTGCTGGCCGCCGCGCTGGCCCGGGCCCGCACCGGCTGGCCGTACGGGCCGCTGCTGCACGACGAGTTGCGGGCGCTGCTCGGCCTCGGCACCGCCATCTGCGCCACCGGAGTGGTGATCTCGCTGGCCACCGCGGTCGCCGGACTGTGGGCGCTGCCGGTGTTCTGCCTGCCGCTGCTGCTCACCCAGTTCGCCTTCCGCCGGTTCGCGGCCGTGCGTGCCACCTGCCGCCAGACCATCGCCTCGCTGGCCCGCTCCACCGAGATCGCCGGCTACACCCCGCACGGCCACGCCCGCCGGGTGGCCGCGCTCAGCCGTGCGGTGGGCCGTGAACTCGGCTTGAACGCACCTGACTTGGATGTGTTGGAGTACGCCGCGCTGATGCATGACATCGGCCAGCTCTCGCTGCTGGACCCGGTGCCGGACGGTGCCACTGCCCCGCTGCCGCCCGCCGAGCAGCGTCGGATCGCACTGCTGGGCGGCGCCGTCGTCCGGCAGACCGGGGCCCCCGCCGAGGTCGCGGTGATCGTCGAGCGGCAGGCCGATCCGTACCGGGACCAGCCGGTCATGGCGCGTATCGTCCGCACCGTCAACGCCTACGACGATCTGTCCGGTGGGGCGGCCGGACCCGGCGGGCGGCTGCGCGCCCTGGAGCGGCTGCGGCTGGCCACCGCGCACGACCACGAGCCCGAGGTCGTCGAGGCGCTGGCCCGGGTCCTGGCGCGTGGCTGCCGGGCGGGGTGAGGCACGCGGGGCGTACGGAAGCGCGCCTGGTGTGCGCCCCGGACGGCAGGGGGTATGAGCACGGTGCGCGGGGGCGCCTGCTCCCGGCGCACGGAACGGGGCGCCTGCGGTGCGTCGTACACCCCGTTCACGGCCCCTGTTCCGCCGGGTATTCGCCGGTAAGGCCGGAAATCGCCCGTGACGGACGTACGCACGGCCCCGATCCGTCCGTACGTCCGCATCCCGCGGCGGAGCCGTCATCGTGTGCCGGGAGCCATGGAACCCATGGGTAATGAGCGCCCTCGGAGATGGGCATGGTTGGATGCGAAGGAAGGCCCTCTCCGGGGGGTTCAGGGGGTCGGCGAAGGGCAAGGAGCCGCAGGGGGCGCAACAAACCGGGCTGAGCCCGACGGCAATCTGTGGCAGGTTGTCGAGTGGGCCCCCCGACAGGGCCCCGGGCGCCACTCGGGAGACCACCGGAGCGGCAACGAGAGCAACCAGCAGGCGGGAATCGTGAGGATCTTCGGCAAGGTACGGCACCGGCCCTCCGCCTCGTGGCGGCAGGCGACCGACCGCGCTTTCACGCTGATCGGCGACGGCCGTTACGAGGACGCGGGCGCACTGCTGACCCGCGCCGCGGACATGGAGCCGTGGCTGTCGGAGTCCTGGTTCAACCTCGCCCTGCTGCACAAGTTCCGGCACGACTGGGAACAGGCGCGGGCCGCCGGCCTGCGCGCGGTCGCACTGCTCGACCGCGAGACCGGGGCGCCCGACTGGTGGAACGTCGGCATCGCCGCCACCGCCCTCCAGGACTGGCCGCTCGCCCGCCGCGCCTGGCAGGCCTACGGACTCAAGGTCCCCGCCGAGGGCTCCCCGTCCGGCGAACCGCTTGGTATGGCCCTGGGCAGCGCCGCCGTCCGACTCTCCCCGGAGGGCGAGGCCGAAGTGGTCTGGGGCCGCCGGCTGGACCCGGCCCGCATCGAGGTCCTCTCCATCCCGCTGCCGTCCTCCGGGCGGCGCTGGGGCGAGGTCGTGCTGCACGACGGCGTCCCGCACGGCGAGCGCACCACCGCCGCCGGTGCCGGCGGCGCCACCCGGGCGTACCCGGTCTTCGACGAGATCGAGCTGTGGGCGCCCTCCCCGGTTCCCACCTGGGTGGTGCTCCTGGAGGCCGCCACGGAGGCCGACCGGGACGCCCTGGAGCGGCTGGCGGCCGATGCCGGCTACGCCGCCGAGGACTGGTCGTCCTCCGTCCGGTTGCTGTGCCGCACCTGCTCCGAGAGCCGGATGCCCAGCGACGAGGGCGACGGCGAGCACCTGGACCCGCACGACCACAGCGAACCGGGGCACCCCGGCCCGCTGGGTCACCGCACCGCGGGCTCGGGTTCGCTGTGGGTGCCGGAGCGCGAATGCGGTATCGCCGCGCCGTCCGCCCTGGTGCGCGGGCTGCTGGACGGCTGGGTCGCGGACAGCCCGGACACCCGGGAATGGCGCGATCTCGAAGAGGTCTGCTGAGCGGCCGGGCGCGTCCCCGTAGGCTGTAGGGCGACTCATCAGGGTTTTGTGAGGAAGGCGTACGGCGGAGATGGCCCAGCAGCCGGTGTTTGATCAAGAGAGTGACCAGCGGGTGGACGACGAGTTCCTCGACGACGTCACGGACGCCAACGAGCGGGAGGCCGCCCACCGCGAGCGGGGTACCTCGCGGCCGATCACGGTCGTCGGCAATCCGGTGCTCCACAAGGAGTGCCAGGACGTCACCGCGTTCGACGACGAGCTCGCCCAGCTGATCGACGACATGTTCGCCAGCCAGCGCACCGCCGAGGGCGTGGGCCTGGCCGCCAACCAGATCGGCGTGGACCTCAAGGTCTTCGTCTACGACTGCCTGGACGACCAGGGCGAACGCCACGTCGGCCATGTGTGCAACCCGGTGCTGGACGAGCTGCCGGTCGAGCGGCGGGTGCTGGACGACTCCAACGAGGGCTGCCTGTCCGTGCCCGGCGCGTACGCCGAGCTGGCCCGCCCGGACTACGCCGTCGTCCGCGGCCAGAACATGAAGGGCGAGCCGATCGTCGTCCAGGGCACCGGCTACTTCGCGCGCTGCCTCCAGCACGAGACCGATCACCTCTACGGCTACCTCTACATCGACCGGCTCAGCAAGCGGGACCGCAAGGACGCGCTGAAGCAGATGGCCGAGCGGGAGCCGCGCTACCCCGTCGTCGCCAACGACTGAGGCGCAGCGGGCGCCCGGCTCCGGGCCGGGCGCCCCGCCGCCGCTACGAGGCCAGGGCACCCCGCCGCCGTTACGAGCCCGCCTGGTAGGCCTCCCAGACCTTCGGCGGGAGGGCCGTCCCCAGCGCCTTCGGGTCACCGCCGACGCCCTGGAGGGGCAGCAGCTCGGGCGCACCGGGCTTGTTGCGGAACATGGTGACGGCCGTGGTCGGCTCGTCGCCGGCGGTCGGGCCGGTAGCCCGCTCGGGGCGGACGACGCGCGAGCCGTCGGCGCCGTCGGACGTCGTGTCCGCGGCCGACGGGCTGCCGATGAACCACGCCGACTTCATCCGGTCGCCCGGCTCCGTCCGGCCGGCCGCGACCGGCCGGCCGTCGGGCAGCCCCAGGGAGCGCCAGCCCAGCCCCTCCAGGGTTACCGACACCTCCTGGGCGACCCCGGCGTCGAGGACCTGATCGGGCTCGGCGCGCTGGAAGCCGCTGATCTTCCTGCCGTCGCAGGTCATCTTGGACACCGCGTAGGGGTCGGCGTGCTGCCCGCCGTTGGCGAAGGTGGTGTAGGCGCTGGCCATCCGTATCGCGCTGGGCGCCGAGGTGCCCAGCGGGAAGGTCTGCTCCAGGCGCGCCATGCTCTCCTCGCGCAGCCCGGCGGCCACCGCGAGATCCCGGATCCGCTCCAGCCCGATCTCCTTCCCGGCCTGCACGAACGGCGGGTTCTCGGCCTTCATCAGGGCCCCGCGCAGGTCCCCGAGCCGGCTCTCCCAGTCCACCGGGGCCGCTTCGGTCACCCCGTCGTCGGGCCGGTCGCCCCGCTGCTGGAGCGCGGCGGCCAGCACGAACGGCTTGAAGGCGGAGCCGGCCGGGACGGCCGAGGTGTCCGCGTTGTTGCTGAAGTGCCGGGTGGCGTCCGCGCCGCCGTAGAGCGCGACGATCGCACCGTCCGTGGGTCGCACGGAGGCCGCGCCGAATTCCACGTAATTGTCGGCGGCGCGTTCCTTCGGGTCGATGTTCTCCCGGCGGACGTCATTGACCGCCTTTTCCAGACGGCGGGTGCGTGCCTTGTCGAACGTGGTGTGAATGCGGTAGCCGCCGCGCGCCAGGTCCTGGTCGGTCAGTCCGGTGGCCGCCCGGACGAACTTGTTGGCCACATCGACGAGATAGCCGATCTGGCCGGCCTGACTGGTGGGCTTCGACGGCGCCCGGGGCTCGGGGAACTTGGTGTACTTGGCCCGTTCCTCCTTGCTCATCTTGCCGGTGGCGACCTGCCGGTCGAGTATCCACTTCCAGCGCTCCACGGCCCGCTGGTGGTTGGCCTTGCTCAGCCCCGGGTCGTACTGCTCGGAGCCCTTCAGCAGGGCGGCCAGCAGGGCACCCTGGCTGGGGTTCAGGTCCTTGGCGTCGATGCCGTAATACGCATGGGCGGCCGCCTGAATTCCGTTGGAACCGCGACCGAACCAGCTGGTGTTGAGGTATCCGCGAAGGATCTCCGGCTTGGATTTCTGGTTGCTCACCTTCAGCGAGATGATGAATTCCTTCACCTTGCGGGTGACCGTCTGGTCCTGCGAGAGATAGGTGTTCTTCACGTACTGCTGGGTGATGGTGGAGCCGCCCTGGGTCTCCTCGCCGGAGACCATGTTGACCAGGGCGCGGGCAATTCCTTGGACCGAGACGCCGGGATCGCTGTAGAAGGTGGCGTTCTCCGCCGCGATGACGGAGTTCTCGACGGAGTCGGGCACCTTGTCGAGGGTGACGTTCTGCCGGTTGACCGCGCCCACGCTGACCATCTGGCTGCCGTCCGCCCAGTAGTAGACGGTGGCCTCCTGCCCGGCGAGCTCGTTCTCGTTCGGAATGTCCACCGTCGCGTAGACGACGGCGAACAGCCCCACCAGGCAGAGGATGCCGAACGAGAAGGTGCCGAGCCACAGCCGCCATGACGGCAGCCAGCGGCGCGGGCCCTCCCGTCCCTGGCGCGGATAGTCGATGAACCGGCGACGCCCCTTCGTGCCCTTCATATCCAGTGAGATGTGGTGGCCACCGCTCCGGTTGCCGAGGTAACAGAACGCTCACAATGGCAGGTGGCCAGGGTCGAAGGGGCGCCGCGGGTCCGGGACTTCGGTGGGCCTAGAAGTCGTCGTCGAAGGAGACCGAGCCTTCGACCGCGACCTGATAGGCGGAGGCCCGGCGCTCGAAGAAGTTGGTCAGCTCCTGGACGTTCTGAAGCTCCATGAAGGAGAACGGGTTCTCCGAGCCGTAGACCGGCGCGAAGCCGAGACGCTGCAACCGCTGGTCGGCGACGCACTGGAGGTACTCGCGCATCGACTCGGTGTTCATGCCCGCCAGGCCGTCACCGCACAGGTCGCGGCCGAACTGCAACTCCGCCTCGACGGCCTCCTTGAGCATCTCGGTGACCTGCTGCTCCAGCTTGTCGTCGAAGAGCTCGGGCTCCTCCACGCGGACCGTGTCCACCACCGAGAACGCGAAGTCCATATGCATGGACTCGTCCCGGAACACCCAGTTGGTACCGGTCGCCAGCCCGTGCAGCAGCCCGCGCGAGCGGAACCAGTACACGTAGGCGAAGGCGCCGTAGAAGAACAGGCCCTCGATGCACGCCGCGAAGCAGATCAGGTTGAGCAGGAAGCGGCGGCGGTCCTCCTTGGTCTCCAGCTGCTCGATCTGCTCGACGTGGTCCATCCACCGGAAGCAGAACTGGGCCTTCTCCCGGATGGACGGGATGTTCTCCACCGCGGCGAACGCGGCGGCGCGGTCGTCCGGGTCGGGGAGGTAGGTGTCCAGCAGGGTCAGGTAGAACTGGACGTGCACGGCCTCCTCGAACAGCTGACGGCTCAGGTACAGCCGCGCCTCGGGGGAGTTGATGTGCTTGTAGAGGGTCAGGACCAGGTTGTTGGCCACGATCGAGTCGCCGGTGGCGAAGAACGCGACCAGACGGCCGATGAGGTGCTGCTCGCCAGGGGAGAGCTTGGCGAGGTCGGCGACGTCGGAGTGGAGGTCGACCTCCTCCACGGTCCAGGTGTTCTTGATCGCGTCGCGGTAGCGGTCGTAGAAGTCCGGGTACCGCATCGGGCGCAGCGTCAGCTCGAAGCCCGGGTCGAGGAGGTTCTTCGCGCCCGTGGTGGCGGTGTGCGCGGCCGCGGCGGCGGTGGTGGTGGTCTCGGGGGCGGTGGGGTTGTCGGGCATTACTGGCAGGCCTCGCAGGACTCGGGGTTTTCCAGGGAGCAGGCGACCGCCTCGGGGTCGGCGGCCTGCTGCGGCACGGGGACGGCGGCGGCGGTGCCGCGGGCCGACTGGGCGATCCGGGTCGCCGGGCGCGACCGCAGGTAGTACGTGGTCTTGATGCCCTGCTGCCAGGCGTAGGCGTACATCGAGCTGAGCTTGCCGATGGTCGGCGACGCCATGAACAGGTTCAGCGACTGGCTCTGGTCGAGGTAGGGCGTACGGGCCGCGGCCATGTCGATCAGCGCGCGCTGCGGGATCTCCCAGGCGGTGCGGTACAGCGCCCGGACCTCCTCGGGGATCCAACTGACGTCCTGCACCGAGCCGTTCGCCTCGCGCAGGGCGTCACGGGTCCGTGCGTCCCACAGGCCGCGCGCCTTCAGCTCCTCCACCAGGTAGGTGTTGACCTGGAGGAACTCGCCGGACAGGGTCTCCCGCTTGAAGAGGTTGGAGACCTGCGGCTCGATGCACTCGTACACCCCCGCGATGGAGGCGATGGTCGCGGTCGGCGCGATCGCCAGCAGCAGGGAGTTGCGCATCCCGGTCGCGGCGATGCGGGTGCGCAGCGCCGCCCAGCGGTCGGCCCAGTGGGGCTCGGCGTTGGGGTAGTGGTCCGGGTGCAGCACACCGCGGGCGGTGCGGGTCGCGGACCAGGCCGGGTGCGGACCGTGCCGCTCGGCGAGGTCGGCGGACGCCTCGTACGCGGCGAGCATGATCCGCTCGGAGATCCGGGTGGACAGCTCCCGGGCCTCGGGAGAGTCGAAGGGCAGCCGCAGCCGGAAGAAGACGTCCTGGAGGCCCATCAGGCCCAGGCCGACCGGCCGCCAGCGGGAGTTGGACGCGCCGGCCTGCTCGGTCGGGTAGAAGTTGATGTCGACGACCCGGTCCAGGAAGGTGACGGCCGTACGGACCGTGGCGTCCAGCTTCTCCCAGTCCATCCGGCCGTCCGTACCCAGGTGCGCGGCGAGGTTGACCGACCCGAGGTTGCAGACGGCGGTCTCGCCGTCGTTCGTCACCTCCAGGATCTCGGTGCACAGGTTGGAGGAGTGCACGACCGCCCCCGGCTCGGCGGTCTGGTTGGCGGTGCGGTTGGCGGCGTCCTTGAAGGTCATCCAGCCGTTGCCGGTCTGTGCCAGGGTGCGCATCATCCGCGCGTAGAGGACCCGCGCCGGAACGGACTTGACGGCCCTGCCCTCGGCCTCGGCCCTGCGGTACGCGGCGTCGAACTCCTCGCCCCACAGGTCCACCAGCTCCGGTGCGTCCGCGGGAGAGAACAGCGACCAGTCGGCGTCCGCCGCCACCCGGCGCATGAACTCGTCCGGGATCCAGTGCGCGATGTTCAGGTTGTGCGTGCGGCGGGCCTCCTCACCGGTGTTGTCCCGCAGCTCCAGGAACTCCTCGATGTCCGCGTGCCAGGTCTCCAGGTAGACGCAGGCGGCGCCCTTGCGCCGGCCGCCCTGGTTCACCGCTGCGACCGAGGCGTCCAGGGTGCGCAGGAACGGCACGATCCCGTTGGAGTGCCCGTTCGTGCCGCGGATCAGCGAACCGCGGGCGCGGATACGGGAGTACGACAGCCCGATGCCGCCGGCGTGCTTGGAGAGCCGGGCGACCTGGTGGTACCGGTCGTAGATCGAGTCCAGCTCGTCCAGCGGGGAGTCCAGCAGGTAGCACGACGACATCTGCGGGTGCCGGGTGCCGGAGTTGAAGAGGGTGGGGGAGGAGGGGAGGTAGGACAGCGAGCTGGTGAGGCGGTACAGCTCGGCGACGTCCGCGAGGGCCCGCTCGGAACGGTCCTCGGCCAGCCCGCAGGCCACCCGCAGCAGGAAGTGCTGGGGGGTCTCGATGACCTGGCGGGTGGTGGGGTGGCGCAGCAGGTAGCGGGAGTGCAGGGTGCGCAGCCCGAAGTAGCCGAAGCGGTCGTCGGCGCCGTCCGCGAGCGCGCCGTCGACCAGTGCGTCCAGCTGCGCGGCGTGCGCCCGTACGAACTCCGCCGTCTCGTCGGCGATCAGCCCCTCGCGGTGGCCGACCTCGATGGAGACGGAGAAGGCGACCGCCCCCTGTTCGGCCGCCTCCTCCGAGATTGCGAGGGTGAGCAGGCGCGCGGCGAGCTTGGAGTACTGCGGCTCGTCACCGATCAGCCCGGCCGCGGCGTCGATCGCCAGCGACCGCAGCTCGGCCTCGCCTGCGCCCTCGTACCGGCCGCGGAGGGCGGCGGCGGCCACCTTGCCGGGGTCGGTCGCGGTGAGGTCCTCGGTCAGCCGGGTCAGGGTGCGCAGCAGGGCGACGCCCGGTCCGTCCGGCGCGTCCCCGCCCGGTCCGCCGTCGGCGGGGGCGGCCGGCGTGGTCACCGCAGGCGGCACGACCTCGGCGTCTGACGCGGGCTCCGTTGGCGCGATGGTCACGTGATGCTCTCCCTCACTCGGCGGGGGCCGGGAGGGAGGGGCGCGACGGGCGCGCGCGGGCGTGCGGCACCCCCTTGCGGCCAGGGGTGCGCGGGCACACCGCGCGGCGTCCACCGGCCCAACCTCGGGGCCCGGACGTATCGACGTCCGCGCCGATGGCGGCGCGGGCGTACCGTCGGCAGGTCCTCGGACTTCGCGGGCGCGCGACCGGGCCGTGATCAGGCCTCTGGGCGTGCTCCTACACCGTTGCGGGACAGTTCCGGATTCCCACCGGATTCCCCTGCGGCGACAGCGAGGACGAGCATACATGTGGTGGTGGTCCCTCGCGTGCACCCCCACATCTAGTGTGTTGAGAGTGATCACGCGGTGTCTGTCAGTGGCCCCGGTCGTCCGCCGGTGCCGGCCGGGCGGCGCCCGGTGCGCGAGCGCGGCACGCGAAAGGGCCGCCGTGACCCGAGGTCGCGGCGGCCCTTTCCGGTGAACGGACCGGCGGTTCAGTGCCCCGCCGGCGCCCCCGCCGTGGCGGGCGGCAGGTCGGCGGTGACGCCCTCGTCGCCGGCGTCCGCGGTGTAGTCGGCCGGGCTGGTCTCGTCGACGCCCTCGGGGGCCTTGAGGGCCCTCAGGGCGAACGTGAACAGGACCGTCACCACGACGTTCAGGACGAGTGCGGTCAGGCCGATGTAGCCGATCTCGCCGATGCCGGGGATCTCCTTGCTGGAACCGCCGAAGTGCGCCTGGGTCGGGCTGGCGACGCCGTAGGCCGCGAGGGTGCCGTAGAGCATGCCGACCGCCCAGCCGGCCAGCAGCGCCCAGCGGTGGAACCAGCGGGTGAACAGGCCGCCGACCAGTGGCGGCATGGTCTGGAGGATCCAGATGCCGCCCAGCAGTTGGAAGTTGATGGCGACGGTCTTGTCCATGGTGAGGACGAAGACCAGGGCGCCGACCTTGACCAGCAGGGAGACCAGCTTGGCGACCTTGTGCTCCTGCTCCGGTGTGGCGTCCCGTTTGAGGAAGTCCTTGTAGACGTTGCGGGTGAAGAGGTTGGCCGCGGCGATGGACATGATGGCCGCCGGCACCAGGGCGCCGATGCCGATCGCGGCGAACGCGATGCCGGTGAACCAGCTGGGGAACACGTCCTCGAACAGCTGCGGAATGGCCAGCTGCGGGTTGCCCTGGGTGTCCGTGCCGGCCTTGATGGCCATGAAGCCGAGCAGCGCCAGCAGGCCCAGCAGCAGCGAGTACAGCGGCAGGATCGTGGTGTTGCGCCGGATGACGTTGCGGCTCCGGGAGGACAGCGTGGCGGTGATGGAGTGGGGGTACATGAACAGGGCGAGCGCCGAGCCCAGCGCCAACGTCGCGTACGCCCACTGGGCGTTGGGGCCGCTGGTCAGCTCGCCCCGCGGCTTGCCGGGGACGGCGCCGGGCTGGGCGAACGCCTTGCCCGCCGCGTCGAAGATCGCGTCGAACCCGCCGAGTTTGATCGGGATGTAGATGATCGCCACGGCGAGGACCAGGTAGATCAGGCCGTCCTTGACGAAGGCGATCAGCGCCGGGGCGCGCAGGCCGGAGGAGTAGGTGTAGGCGGCCAGCACCGCGAACGCGATCAGCAGCGGCAGGTCCTTGACGAACCAGTTGGTGTGCTCGCCGCCGCCGACGCCCATCACGTCCAGCACCGCCTGGATGCCGACCAGTTGGAGCGCGATGTACGGCATCGTGGCGAGGATGCCGGTGAGCGCAACCGCCAGCGACAGCCCCCTGGAGCCGAAGCGGCCGCGCACGAAGTCGGAGGTGGTGACGTAACCGTGCTTGTGCGAGACCGACCACAGGCGGGGGAGGAAGGTGAAGATCAGGGGGTAGACGAGGATCGTGTACGGGACGGCGAAGAAGCCGGCCGCGCCGGCGGTGTAGATCGCCGCCGGGACGGCCACGAAGGTGTACGCGGTGTAGAGGTCGCCACCGAGCAGGAACCAGGTGATCCAGGTGCCGAAACTGCGCCCGCCCAGGCCCCATTCGTCGAGGTTGGCGGACTCCTCGGCCTTGCGCCAGCGGGCCGCCAGGAAGCCCATGACCGTCACGGCCAGGAAGAAGAAGACGAAGACGGCGAGCGCCACGCCGTTCACGCCGTGGGTCGAGGAAGCCGCGAGTGCGGCCGAGGTGCCCGGTGCGGCCGAGGTGCCCGGTGCGGCGGAGGTGAACATCACTGGGACGCACCGCCCTTGCGGGCGCGCTGCTCACGTTGCACGAGCTTGTACGCGATCGACGTCAGCGCCGCCGAGACCAGCACCCACAGCATCTGGTACCAGTAGAAGAACGGGATCCCGATGAGCCTGGGCTCGATCCTGGCGTACGAACTCACCCACAGCATCGCCACGAACGGGGCGAGCAGGCACAGTCCGGCCACCACCCGCGTCGGTGTGACGACCTGTCTGCTGGTCGGTGATTCGGCTGCTGGCTCTGGCATCGGCGCGGCTCCGTCCGTGGCGAACTCCTGTGCAATCGGCTGGAAATCTATGGCAGTTCCGTGGCGCGCGTCACTAGGTGTCCGCATATCGGTATGAGGAATTCGCGTGGCGGCGCGCGGTCCGGAGGCCGGCTCCGCGCGCCGTCACGGCCCGACCCGGGCCGTCGAACGGACGGTGGCTTCAGTCCGCGGGCCGCTGGAGCCTGGCGACGAACTTGTAGCGGTCGCCGCGGTAGACCGAGCGCACCCACTCCACCGGCCGGCCCTGGGCGTCGAGCGAGTGCCGGGAGAGCATCAGCATCGGCAGACCGACGTCGGTGCCGAGCAGGCCGGCCTCGCGCGGGGTGGCGAGCGAGGTCTCGATGGTCTCCTCGGCCTCCGCGAGGCGGACGTCGTAGACCTCGGCCAGTGCGGTGTAGAGCGAGGTGTACTTGACGAGGTTGCGGCGCAGCGCGGGGAAGCGCTTGGCGGACAGGTGGGTGGTCTCGATGGCCATCGGCTCGCCGCTGGCCAGCCGCAGCCGTTCGATGCGCAGCACCCGGCCGCCGGGGGCGATGTCCAGCAGCCCGGCCAGCCGGTCGTCGGCGGTGACGTAGCCGATGTCCAGCAGCTGGGAGGTGGGCTCCAGCCCCTGGGCGCGCATGTCCTCGGTGTACGAGGTCAGTTGCAGCGCCTGGGAGACCTTCGGCTTGGCCACGAAGGTGCCCTTGCCCTGGATGCGCTCCAGACGGCCCTCGACGACCAGCTCCTGGAGGGCCTGCCGCACCGTGGTGCGCGAGGTGTCGAACTCCGCGGCGAGAGTGCGCTCGGGCGGGACCGGGGTGCCGGGCGGCAGGGTCTCGGTGATCTCCAACAAGTGCCGCTTGAGCCGGTAGTACTTGGGTACCCGCGCGGTCCGTGCGCCGCCGCTCTCGGCGCTGCCCCCGTCCGTCTCCATGACCCGCCTCTCCGACTCCTGTCGTGCTGCCGTCACCGGCTCCTCCGTACGTAGCGGCTCACATCGTGGCACGGGTGGGTTCTCCGTGCTCCCTCGCAGGTCCCGGCGCGCCAGATGTCGGTCCCGTAACGGACCTGACAGCGACTCTTATACACCCTTGACACCCCGAAAGGTCTAGGCCAAGCTGCGGGAACTGGTCTAAACCATTAAAGACCACACCCGGCCTCTAGGGGAGAGCGCGATGAAGCGTGGGCTCATAGCAGCGACGGCGGTCGCGGGAATGCTGGTGAGTGTCGCTGCCTGTGGGTCCAGCGACGGGAACAAGGCGGGTGCCGATGGCTTCAAGGGTCAGAAGCTGACCGTTTGGGTGATGTCCGGATCCAATCCGGCGGAATGGACCAAGCGGGTTTCGGCGCAATTCGCGAAGAAGACCGGTGCCACCGTCGACTTCAAGGTCCAGCAGTGGAACGGCATTCAGCAGAAGCTGAGCACCGCCCTTTCCGAGGACACTCCACCGGACGTGGTGGAAATCGGCAACACCCAGACCGCCGCCTATGCCAAGGCCGGCGCCCTGGCCGATCTCGGCGATCTGAAGAAGGAGATCGGGTCCACCTGGAACGACGCCTTCAACAAGGCCTCGCTGGTGGACGGCAAGCAGTACGCGCTGCCCTGGTACGCGGGCAACCGCGTGGTGATGTACAACAAGAAGATCTGGGCGAAGGCCGGCCTCAAGGACATCCCCAAGACCCGCACCGAGCTCTTCAAGGCCTTTGACACCATCAAGAAGAAGACCGACGCCGAACCGCTGTACCTCCCCGGTCAGAACTGGTACTTCTTCGACGGCCTGACCATCGGCACCGGCGCCGACCTGGTGAAGAAGCAGGGTGGAAAGTGGGTCTCCAACCTCGGCGACCCCAAGGTCTCCAAGGCCATGGACATCTACCGGCAGTACCAGGCCTTCAGCACCGCCCCCAAGAACAAGGACGAGGCCACCCCGCAGCAGGCCGAGATCTTCGCCAAGGGGAGGACCGGCGCCGTCATCGCCATGGGCTACGAGGCGGCCGAGGCCATCAAGACCAACCCGGACATCAAGAACGACCTCGGTTTCTTCACCATTCCGGGGGAGACCGCGGACAAGCCCGAGGGCGTATTCCTCGGCGGCTCCAACTTCGCCGTCGCCGGCATGGGCAAGAACCAGGAACTCGCCAAGGAATTCCTGAAGATCGCCCTGTCGAAGGAGAACGACGAACAGATGGTCAAGGAAGCCGGCTGGACCCCGAAGTCCCCGGACCTGGCCGATGCCGCCAAGGAGAATCCGGCCGCCGCGGCCGCCGCACCCGCGGCACAGAAGTCCGGCGGCACCACTCCGCTGATTCCGCAGTGGGCCGCCGTGGAGAACGTTCCGAACCCCATCAAGAGCTATATGACGGCGGTGCTGAACGGTAAGTCCCCGGCCGACGCCGCCAAGGACATCGAGCCCGAGATCAACGCCCGGCTCGCCAAGCAGTGAGCGCCACCGGCCGCGTACGGGGCCGATCGTCCCCGGTCCCGTACGCGCGCCGGCACGTGCACCGAGGTTCTACGCAACACGAGGGGGAGCAGGGGCCCATGGCAGCGCAGCTCGACGACGCGGTGGACAGGACCGCGCCGCGGTCCGGCAAGGGCGCCGCACCGCCCGACCGCGGCAACGGCGACCGACGGGCCGGGCCCGGCACCCCCGAGACCCGCCGCGCCCTGCCGTCCCCCACCCGCCGTGCCCCGTACCTCCTGCTGGCCCCGGCCCTCCTCGCGACCGTGGTCTTCCTGGGCTGGCCCATGGTCCGCAACGTGGTGCTCTCCTTCCAGAACCTCAACATGAAGGAGCTGATCCAGCACCTCACCGACTGGCGGGGGATCGGCAACTACCAGGAGATCCTTGGCAGCGAGCAGTTCTGGCGGGTCACCCTCCGGACCGTCGTCTTCACCGCGGTCAACGTCACCCTCATCATGGTGCTCGGCGTGCTGATCGGGCTGCTGCTGGCCCGGCTCGGCACGACGATGCGCCTGGTGCTGTCCACCGCGCTGGTACTGGCCTGGGCGATGCCGGTGATCGCCGCCACCACCGTCTTCCAGTGGCTCTTCGACGCCCGCTACGGCGTCGTCAACTGGGGCCTGGACCGGCTCGGCTGGCACGCCATGGCCCACTACGACTGGGTGGGCAGTCAGCTGTCGACCTTCTTCGTCATCACCGTGCTGATCGTCTGGCAGTCACTGCCGTTCGTGGCGCTCAACCTCTACGCGGCCAGCACGACCATCCCCGAGGAGCTCTACGAGGCGGCGCGGATGGACGGCGCCGGCGCCTGGAAGGTCTTCACCTCCGTCACCTTCCCGTTCCTCAAGCCGTTCTTCCTGGCCACGACGTTCCTCGAAGTCATCTGGGTCTTCAAGGCGTTCCCGCAGATCTTCGCGATCAACGAGGGCGGACCGGACCGGCTCACCGAGACGCTGCCGATCTACGCCTTCACCGAGGGCGTCGGCAACCTCCACTTCGGGATGGGCGCCGCGATATCGCTGCTGACGATCGTGGTGCTGCTGGCCATGACCGCGTACTACCTGCGCCTGACGCTCCGTCAGGAAGCGCGGCAGGAGCAAGAAGAGGAGGCGCCGTGAAGCGCCCGCTCGCCGGCCGCGCCTGGCCCAACGCCACGGCGGCCCTGCTCGCCGTCGGCTTCGTCTTCCCGGTCTACTGGATGTTCAACACGGCCTTCAAGCCGAACCGGGACATCATCAGCGAGGACCCGGTGTGGTTCCCGTTCCACGGCACCGTCGAGCACTTCGCGACGGCCGTGCACGCCCCCAACTTCTGGATCCTGGCCGGCAACTCGCTCGTGGTGACCGTCCTCGCCGTCGGCCTGGCGCTGGTGATCGCGCTCTGCGGGGCGTTCGCCCTCACCCGGATGCGGTTCAAGGGACGCCGCGGCATCCTGCTGACCTTCATGGTCGCGCAGATGGCGCCCTGGGAGGTCATGGTGATCTCGATCTACCTGATCGTCCGGGACGCGGACATGCTCAACAGCCTGGTGCCGCTCACCGCCTTCTACATGCTGATGGTGCTGCCCTTCACCCTGCTGACGCTCCGGGGCTACGTCGCCGCGGTGCCCAAGGAGCTGGAGGAGTCCGCCATGGTCGACGGCTGCAACCGCCGCCAGGCCTTCCTCAAGGTGGTCTTCCCGCTGCTGGCTCCCGGCCTGATGGCCACCTCCCTCTTCGGCTTCATCACTGCCTGGAACGAGTTCCCGCTGGTGCTGGTCCTCAACAAGGAACCGGCCATGGGCACCCTGCCGCTGTGGCTCTCGCAGTTCCAGAGCCAGTTCGGCGACGACTGGGGCGCCACGATGGCCGCCGCCTCGATCTTCGCCGTCCCGATCCTCGTCCTCTTCCTGTTCCTGCAACGCAAGGCGGTCGGCGGTCTCACCTCCGGCGCAGTGAAGGGATAACGCAGTCCATGACTCCTTCCGTAGGCTCGGCGCGGTCCGTGCGCCCCGTCGACACCCTCACCCGCGACGCCCTCACCGTCCTGCAACCCGGTTTCACCGGCACCACCGCCCCCGACTGGCTGCTGCGCCGGCTCGGCGAGGGCCTGTCCGCGGTCGGCCTCTTCGGCCGCAACGTCCACGACCCCGCCCAACTCGCCCGACTCACGGCGCAGTTGCGACGTGAACGTGAGGACGTGCTCGTCGCCGTCGACGAGGAGGGCGGCGACGTCACCCGCCTCGAAGTGCGCGGTGGCTCCTCCTTCCCCGGCAACCACGCGCTGGGCGCCGTCGACGACACCGCGCTGACCCGCGAGGTCGCCCACGAACTCGGCCGCCGGCTGGCCGGCTGCGGGATCAACCTCAACTGGGCGCCCTCCGCCGACGTCAACTCCAACCCGGCCAACCCGGTCATCGGCGTCCGCTCCTTCGGCGCCGACCCGCAGCTGGTCGCCCGGCACACCGCCGCCTACGTCGAGGGCCTACAGTCCGCCGGGGTCGCCGCCTGCACCAAGCACTTCCCCGGGCACGGCGACACCGCCGTCGACTCCCACCACGACCTGCCGCGGATCACCGTCGACCTGGCCACCCTCCAGGAGCGTGAACTGGTGCCGTTCCGCGCCGCCGTCGCGGCCGGCACCCGGGCCGTGATGAGCGCGCACATCCTGCTGCCCTCCCTGGACGGCGACCGTCCCGCCACCCTCAGCCCCGCCGCCCTGCACGGCCTGCTCCGCGCGCCCGCCGGCGAGGGCGGGCTGGGCTTCGACGGGCTGATCGTCACCGACGGGATGGAGATGCAGGCGATCTCCGCCACCTACGGCATCGAGCGGGGCAGCGTGCTGGCCATCGCGGCCGGCGCCGACGCCATCTGCGTGGGCGGCGGACTGGCCGACGAGGACACGGTGCTGCGGCTGCGGGACGCCCTGGTGGGCGCGGTGCGCACCGGCGAGCTGCCGGAGGAGCGGCTCGCCGACGCCGCGGCACGGGTGCGGGACCTGGCGCACTGGGCCCGGAGCGCGGGGGAGGGGGCCGCGCCCGCACCCGGCATCGGCCTCACCGCGGCCCGGCGCGCGCTCCGCATCACCGCCGGCGACCGTCCCCCTGAGCCGCTCACCACGCCCGCCTACGTCGCTGCCTTCACCCCCCTCGCCAATATCGCGGTCGGTGACGACACCCCGTGGGGCGTCGCGGCCGAACTGTCCCGCCTTGTCCCCGGCACCGCCACCGCCACCTACACCGCCACCTCCGCCGCCGGCACGGTCTCCCTGGTCGACGACCTGCTCGCCGCGGCCGGCGACCGGCGGATCGTCGCCGTCGTCCGTGACGTGCACCGGCACCCCTGGATGACCGACGCGCTGCACGCCCTGCTCGCCGCCCGGCCCGACACCGCCGTGGTCGAGATGGGCGTCCCCCAGGCCCCGCCCCAGGGCGCCCTCCACATCGCCACCCACGGCGCGGCCCGCGTCTGCGGCCAGGCCGCGGCCGAGGTGCTCACCGGCCGGGAGCCGTCGCACACGGGGTGAGCCCGCGCGCCGCAGCCACTGGCCCGGATTCGCCGCGGCCACCGGGCTCGGATACGCCGCGGCCGGGGCCTCCCAGAGGACTACCCCGGCCGCGGCACCGGCAGGCCCTGCCGCCGGGAGAACCCCTCAGATGCCCTGCCAGTCCGGCTTCGCGGCGTAGGTGGCGCGGAAGTAGTCGGCGAGCTTCAGCTTGGCGGCCGCCGCTTCGTCGACCACGACCGTGGCGTGCGGGTGGAGCTGTAGCGCCGACGCCGGGACCAGCGCGGCGACCGGGCCTTCCACGGCGTGGGCCACGGCGTCCGCCTTGCCCTCGCCGGTGGCGAGCAGCACCAGATGGCGGGCCTCCAGGATGGTGCCGATCCCCTGGGTGATGACGTGGTGCGGTACCTCGTCGAGGCCGGTGAAGAACCGGGCGTTGTCCTCCCTGGTCTGCTGGGTCAGCGTCTTGATACGGGTGCGGGAAGCCAGCGACGAGCAGGGCTCGTTGAAGCCGATGTGCCCGTCGGTGCCGATGCCGAGGAGCTGGAGGTCCACCCCACCGGCCTCGCTCAGCGCACGGTCGTACGCCTCGCAGGCGGCCTGGACGTCCTCGGCCGTACCGTCGGGGCCCATGAACGCGTCCTCGCCGAGACCGAGCGGCTCGACCACCTCGCGCAGCACCACCGAGCGGTAGGACTCCGGGTGCCCGGCCGGCAGGCCGACGTACTCGTCGAGCTGGCAGATACGGGCCCGCGAGGCGTCCACCGCGCCGGCCCGGACCTTCGCCGCCAGCGCCTCGTAGACGGGCAACGGGGTCGAGCCGGTGGCCACACCGAGCAGGGCGTCGGGCTTGCGGCGCACCAGGGTGGCGATGGCCTCCGCGATCAGCTCGCCGCCTGCCGCGGCGTCCGGAACGATGACAACTTCCACGCTTTGGCCTGCCGTTCTGGAGAGTGGTCTCATGCGGTATGTGGTATAGACCAATCTATCAGAGCGCGGGCCCCCGGTCCCGGTGGCATCTCCGAACAATGGGGCACGTCGTGCCGTCCGTCAGATGGCCGCGAAGCCACCGGACCGAGCCGGCGACGCCTCGTCAGAGCAGGGCGCCTCCCGTCGCGTCGATCCACTGGCCCGTCACCCAGCGGCTGTCGCCCGAGGCCAGGAAGGCCACGACGTCGCCGATGTCGGTGCCGTCCGCGACCCGGCCGAGGGGGGATATGCCGCTGACCCTCTGCCGCGCCTCGGCATTGACCTCGCCCCGCAGCCACCGGGCGTTCATATCGGTGTCCACCGCGCCCGGAGCCACCGCGTTCACCGTGATCCCGCGCGGACCCAGGTCCTTGGCGAGGGTCGAGGTGAAGACGTCGATCGCACCCTTGGTCATGGCGTAGGCGATCAGCTCGGGCTTGGCCGCGCCACGCGTCAGCCCCGTGGAGACATTGATGATCCGCCCGCCGTCCCGCAGTCGGGTGAGCCCCCGCTGGACGATGAAGAACGGCGCCTTGGTGTTCACTGCGAAGAGTCGGTCGAAGTCCTCCGCCGTCACCTCGCCGATGCCCTTGAGTGTCCCGTCGACCGCCTTGTTGATCCCGGCGTTGTTGACCAGGACGTCCAGCCCCTCGGCCTGTGCGTCGAACGCCGCCCACAGTGCTTCGGCGTCCCCCGGCACCCCCAGTTCGGCCTGGATCGCGAAGGCCCGCCCGCCCGCGGCCTCGATCGCCGCAACCGTCTCCTTGGCCGCGGTCTCGTCGTGGCCGTAATGCACGCCGACCCGTGCGCCGTCCCGTGCCAGCCGCTCCGAGATCGCCCGGCCGATCCCCCTGCCGCCGCCCGTCACCAGTGCCGTCTTGCCGCTGAGTGCACCCATGGCGGTGCCCCTCCCCTGTTCGTACCCGTACGCGTCCGTCTGCGGACGCACAGCTCTCGCGAGTGATTTCTGTATCGTTCGCTACATAAAAACCGTAGCACGCGTTCCGTACCGGCCGCTATAAAATTCCTCCCATGGCGTCCAAGGAAACGAAGCAGCGCGGCCGACCCCGGTCCTTCGACCGGGAGACGGCCCTGGAACAGGCGGTGCGGTCCTTCTGGGAGCAGGGCTACGAAGCCACCTCGATCGCCGACCTCACCCGCGCCATGGGCATCAGCGCACCCAGCCTCTACGCCGCCTTCGGCGACAAGCGGGCCCTGTTCGAGGAGGTCGTGGCCGAGTACGGGCGCCTCTACGGCAACTTCATCGTGCGCGCGGTGGCCGAGGAGCCGACCGCCCGCCGCGGCGTCGAACGGGCGCTGCGCGAGGCGGCGGTCGAGTACACCCTGCCCGGCCGTCCCCGCGGCTGTCTCGTGATCAGCGCCGCCCTGAACATCTCGGCCGGATCCGCCGAAGTCGCCGCGTCCCTGCGGCAGATGAGGCAGTCGCACCTCCGGGAGATCGCGAGCGCCGTCCGCGCGGACATCGCCGCGGGAGAGCTCCCCGCCGACACGGAAGCCGACGCGCTGGCCGACTACGTGGGCGCCGTGATCCAGGGGATGTCCCAGCAGGCGCGGGACGGCGCCGAGCGGGCGTCGCTGGATGCCGTCGCCGCACTGGCGATGAGGGCCTGGCCACAGCGGCCGACGAGGCAGTCGACGAGGTCGTCGGCAAGGCCGTCGACGGCACGGCCGGAGGAGGCCCCCGAGACCCCGGACGCCTCTGTCGCCGCGCACCCCGCCCCGTGAGACGGGCCGGGAACCACACGGCGCAATGGGCCCGGAAACACCCGCGGGCCGCGGCGCCGGGACAGGACCCTCAACCTGTCCGGCACCGCAGCCCGGAGCTGACATCGGCCGACCCCGTCGTGCGGGCGGGAAGGCGCCCCCCTGTGCGGTAGGGGTGCCGCCCCGTCCTGGGGTCGGTCGATCTGAGGCCTCGGCGCAGTCAGGGCAGAGAGCGCCTCTGGCCTCGTTCCGCCCTCCTGTGCGGGGAGAGCGGAGGCCTTTGCTGAATTGTGGACTAGACCATTCTTACTTGTCCATGCCCGTGCAAACACAACACGGACACCGTACGCCGGTAGGCTCCAAGACGTGCCCTCCATGAACGATCTCGTACGCCAGCACACCGCTCTGAGCGACTCCGACCTCGAGTGGCTCCACTTGCTGGTCTCGGAGTGGCAGCTGCTCTCCGACCTGTCCTTCGCCGATCTCGTGCTGTGGGTCCCCACCCTCGACGGCACCCGCTACGTCTCGGTCGCCCAGATGCGGCCCAATACGGGCCCCACCTCCTACCAGGACGACATGGTGGGCCATCTCGTTCCCCGGGGACGCCGTCCGATGCTGGACTCCGCCTTGGATGAGGGCCGCATCGTACGCGAGGGCGACCCCGAGTGGCGAGAGGAAGTTCCGGTACGGGTCGAGTCCATTCCGGTGCGGCGCGAGGGCCGGGTGCTCGGGGTGATCGCCCGCAACACCAATCTGCTGACCGTGCGCACCCCCAGCCGGCTGGAGCTCACCTACCTCCAGAGCGCTTCCGACCTCGCCCAGATGATCGCTGCCGGAACGTTTCCGTTCCCCGGCCAGCAGGTCGACATGGACGCCTCACCGCGCGCCGGCGACGGCCTGATCAGGCTCGACGCGGACGGTGTCGTCCAGTACGCCAGCCCCAATGCGCTCTCCGCCTACCACCGGCTCGGCCTCGCCGCCGACCTGGTGGGCCACCACCTGGGCCAGGTCACCGCCGAACTCGCGCCCGCCCGCGGCCCGGTGGACGAGGCCCTGGTGAAACTCGCCAGCGGCTGGGCTCCCCGGGAATTCGAGGTCGAGGGCAATGACGGCGTGATCCAATTGCGCGCCATTCCGCTCAAACCGAAGGGCGCGCACATCGGTTCGCTGGTGCTGCTGCGCGACGTGACCGAACTGCGCCGCCGTGAGCGGGAGCTGATCACCAAGGACGCCACCATCCGGGAGATCCACCACCGGGTGAAGAACAATTTGCAGACGGTGGCCGCGCTGCTGCGACTACAGGCCCGCCGGATGGATTCCGAACAGGGCCGTGAGGCCCTCAACGAGGCCGTCCGCAGGGTCGGTTCGATCGCGATCGTGCACGAGACGCTCTCCCAGAACCTCGACGAGCGGGTCGCCTTCGACGACATCGCCGATCGGGTGCTGGCCATGGTCGCGGAGATCTCCCCCGGCAAGGTGGTCACCCGCCGCACCGGACGCTTCGGCATCCTGGACGCCGAGGTGGCCACGCCGCTGTCGATGGTGCTCACCGAGGTGTTGCAGAACGCCCTGGAGCACGCCTTCGACCAGGCGGGCCAGGGCGTCGTCGAGGTCGGGGCGGTGCGCGGCGGCAGCCGTACGGAACCGCGGCTGCTGGTCACCGTCCAGGACAACGGCCGCGGACTGCCCGAGGGGTTCGATCCGCGCCGCGCCGGAAACCTGGGGTTGCAGATCGTACGGACCCTGGTGGAAGGGGAGTTGGGCGGAACGTTCGACATGGTGCCGGCGCCCGAACGCGGCACCCAGGTCCTCCTCGACCTGCCCGTACGACCCGAGAAACAGCACTGAGACCGTTCCGAGGCGGCATCGAGACAGCACTGATATCAGGGCCGGAGGCGGCGCGCACCGATATCCGGAGCGCGGCGTCCGACCCCCGGCACAGCAACAAGCCCCGGACCATGCGGTCCGGGGCTCAAAGCTATTGCGATGCGGTAACGACCGGGCTTCTCAGCGCCGATGGTGCATCGGGGGTACTGCGCGCTGCGGCTCGGGGGCCACGAGGCGGCTGGCTCAGGCGCTGGCGTTGCGCGCCCGGTTGCGAGCTGCACGGCGCTTCATGGCGCGGCGCTCGTCCTCGCTCAGACCACCCCAGACGCCGGAGTCCTGGCCGGACTCAAGCGCCCACTGCAGGCACTGCTCCATGACGGGGCAGCGGCGGCAGACGGCCTTGGCTTCCTCGATCTGCAGCAGCGCAGGACCGGTGTTGCCGATGGGGAAGAAGAGCTCGGGGTCTTCCTCGCGGCAAACGGCGCGGTGACGCCAGTCCATGGCTGCTCCATCTCCTCGTGTGACGGGATCGTTGCTTGTGAATGTGAACGCTTTCACGAATCCCCCAACAAGGGAAGGGCCGAAATCCAGCTGCGAACTGGTGCGGTCCTGTGGAATGAGGAGGAGGATTCGGGCTCTCAAGGGGGCCGTTAAAGCGGCCGTCCCGATCGCCATGAAGAGACTCGCAAACCTCGGCTGCGGATACAACCCCTTCCGGAAACTTTTTTTTGATTCCTTGGTGTCGCCTCGGTCACAGCCGTCATTCCAGGGGGTGGGAACCAGCCTAAACGTTCGAGTGAAAGGACTTTGGGCCCTACTGCTCACACAATCACACGCAGTGCACGGCGAACGCCTGTGAACGTCACACTCGTACGCACGCCCAGGTGGTCACCGTCCATCTGGAAGGGCAGCGGGACCTGCGAATGCAAGGTGAAGTTTGTGAGGTCGTGAAGTGAGAGTGCGTGCTTACCGCGGGGGCCGCGCTCGGGCGTTGACGTCAGCAGCTGGGTGGCGTACCGGGCCACCGCCGGCGGCGAGAGCTTGCTCAGCGCGAACAGGTCGAGCCCGGTGTCGAACGAGGCGTCCGGAGACGGGTAGATCGGGCGGTTGCCCAGGTAGGACCACGGGGCGGTGTTGCAGATTATGGCCAGCGCGAGGTTCTCGACGATCTCCGGCGTGCTGAGGTCGTCGCCCTGGCGTTCGAGGGTGATCACCCCGCGCCGGCGGCTCGCCTCGCCCAGGAACTGCCGTACGACCTGTCGCATATAGAGGGCATGGGTCGAACGCTTGCCGCGTTCCCGCTGCTGCTCGACCCGGCCGACGACACCGGCGTCGAAGCCGAAGCCCGCGCAGAAGGTGAACCAGCGCCCCGGCACTCCCTCGTCCTCGGTGCCCGGAGTGCCCGCGGCCAGGCCCAGGCCGATCGTGCGCTCGCTCCCGTCGCGCAGCGCGTCCAGCAGGGCGCCGGTCGCCTCCACGACGTCGTTGGGCAGCCCCAGCGCGCGGGCGAAGACATTGGTGGAGCCCCCGGGGACGACCGCCAGCCGGGGGTGCGAGTCCGGATCGGGGCCGTTGGCGAGCAGTCCGTTGACGACCTCGTTGACCGTGCCGTCACCGCCGAGCGCCACGACCAGTTCGGTCTCCCCGCCCTCGGTGGCCTGCTGGGCCAGATCGCGGGCGTGTCCGCGGTAGCGGGTCTCGGCGACCTCCAGCTTGAGGTCGCTGGCGAGGGCGTGGGCGAGGACTTCACGGGTGCGGGCACTGGTGGTGGTAGCTGCGGGATTGACCACGAGGAGTGCGCGCATGTGGAGCAGCGTACCTACCTGCTGGTACCGGCCTCACGCCCCGTCCGGATATGGGGCATTCCCGGGCCTTGTGGCGCCACCGCTACCCTGCTGGGGTGAGCAGTCAGCAGAAACAGTCCGCCAAGCGAGCTGCCGGCGCCCCCGCCGCGGCCGCGCCGACCGCGCCGGCCGGGCCGCGACCCGCCCGGCTGAGTGCCGCCGCGGCGCTCACCGGCGCCGAGGGACTGGCGGTGGCCGCCCTCGGTGCGTACATGCTGATCATGGGGCTGGCCGGTTCGCCGGACAATCCGCAGCAGGCGGAGATGGGCGGGCTGACCGTGCTGGCGCTGGCGGTGCTGCCGCTGGTGGCGGCGCGCGGGCTGTGGCTGCGGCGCCGCTGGAGCCGGGGCCCCTCGCTGATCACCCAGATCGTGGCGCTGCCGGTGGCCTGGACGCTGGTCAAGGGCGGCGGTGCGCTGATCGCGGCCGGTGCCGGGCTGGCGGTGGCCGCGCTCGTCGTGCTCGTCCTGCTGGTCAATCCGACGGCCACCGAGGCTCTGGGGATCGGGCCGCGGGAGACGCCGTAGGGGCTCCGGAGGCGCGGGAGCACGCTCTGCATGGACGAGCCCCGTAGGGGAGGGGCGAACAGATCCCGTAGGGGGTGCACGCGCCCCCTACGGGGCCACAACGGGGTGGGGTCGAGGGGTATTCCGGCCCCGGCCCCCGGGGTGCTCCGGCCCCGCCCCGGCCCCAGGTGTGCTCCGGTAGGAGCGGGGCCGTTGGTGATCCGGTGTCTCACTCCTCCACGAGGAGCTTGTCGCGCAGCTGGGCCAGGGTGCGGGCCAGCAGCCGGGAGACGTGCATCTGGGAGATGCCGACCTCCTGGGCGATCTGCGACTGGGTCATGTTGCCGAAGAAGCGCAGCAGCAGGATCTTCTTCTCGCGCGGCGGGAGGTCCTCCAGCAGCGGCTTGAGCGATTCGCGGTACTCCACGCCCTCCAGTGCCTCGTCCTCGGCACCGAGGGTGTCCGCGACGGCCGGGGACTCGTCGTCCGTGTCCGGGACGTCCAGGGACAGCGTGCTGTACGCGTTGGCGGACTCCAGGCCCTCCAGGACCTCCTCCTCGGAGATCGCCAGATGCTCGGCCAGCTCGTGGACCGTGGGCGCCCGGCCGTGCCGCTGGGAGAGCTCCGCGGTCGCCGTCGTCAGCGACAGCCGCAGCTCCTGGAGGCGACGCGGGACGCGGACCGCCCAGCCCTTGTCGCGGAAGTGCCGCTTGATCTCGCCGACGACGGTGGGGGTGGCGTACGTGGAGAACTCCACGCCGCGCTCCGGGTCGAAGCGGTCCACCGACTTGATCAGGCCGATGGTGGCGACCTGGGTCAGATCGTCCAGTGGCTCGCCACGGTTGCGGAACCGCCGGGCCAGATGCTCGACGAGCGGGAGGTGCATGCGGACGAGGGTGTTGCGCAGCTCCGCCCGCTCCGGTGAGCCCTCGGGCAGCTTGCGCAGCTCGTAGAACATCGCCCGGGCGCCGCTGCGGTCCTGCGGCTCCTGGGAGTGCTGGTGATCTTGCAGCGCGTCATTGCCAGCAGGCGCACCGTGCTGCTGCGCCTGCTGCCCTTGCTGCTCGCTCTGGTCCATGTGGTCCGCCCGCTCTGCCTGCTCCGCCGCGTCCAAATGGCCGCCGTGGTCGTCCACGCCCACCGGGTGCGGCCGGGCGTGCTGCTCGGGGATGGTCGCACTGGACGCCATCCGCCCGCCGCGTTCGAGATCTTTCACGGGGCCCCCTGTTCGGTCATGACGGTCCGGGACCGGCGCCGCGCTCCTTGTACAGACTGATGGTGACCGTACGGTCCTCGGCGACGGTGGAATCGACCTTGCCGGCGAGTGCGGAGAGCACCGTCCAGGCGAAGGTGTCCCGCTCCGGGGCGCGGCCGTCGGTCGTCGGGGCGGACACGGTCACCTGCAGTGCGTCGTCGATGAGGCGGAAGACGCAGCTCAGCACACTGCCGGGGACGGCCTGTTGCAGCAGGATCGCGCAGGCCTCGTCGACCGCGATGCGCAGATCCTCGATCTCGTCGAGGGTGAAGTCCAAGCGGGCTGCGAGCCCGGCCGTGGCCGTACGCAGCACGGACAGGTAGGCACCCGCAGCGGGCAGACGGACTTCCACGAAGTCCTGCGTCCCGGGCTCGCCTGCGATCTGGGACACCCTCACCTCCAAGGTGGCACAAGCTGGTTGAGCTGGAATTGCGCGATATTCGCGTTGTTCGGGATATTTCGCGCCGGTCCTTTCTCCCGTCGGTGAAAGGAGAACGATTCGGCGCGGCACATGGTTCGGCTGTGACGCTATCGCGATCTGTGGGCCGGTGTCGCCCGGAAGGAGCACCGCCGCCCTTCGGGAGGCGCGCCACCCCGGGTGTACCGGACGCCATCGCTGTCACTGATTGTAAAACTTCGGGTACGGAAAGTGGCTAGGGGTGTGCATCGCCAATTCGGGGCTGATTACCCTCTGTTGACGCGCGGGGCGCCCGCGAGGTTGTGCAGCGCATCTCCAGTGAGCCGGAAGACCGTCCATTCGTCCATGGGCAGGGCGCCGATCGACCGGTAAAAGCCGATGGACGGTTCATTCCAATCCAGGACTGACCACTCGAAACGCTCGTAGCCGCGGTCCACGCAGATCTTGGCGAGGGCCGCGAGCAGTGCCTTGCCGTGGCCGCCGCCGCGCGCCTCGGGGCGCACGTACAGATCCTCCAGATAGACACCCTGCGTGCCCGTCCAGGTCGAGAAGTTCCGGAACCACAGGGCAAAGCCCACGGGGGCGCCGTCGGCCTCGGCTATCAGTGCGAAGACGGCCGGCTGGTCGCCGAAGAGGGCCTCCTTCAGCTGTGCCTCGGTGGCCTGCGCGGCCTCGGGGGCACGTTCGTACGTGGCCAGCTCGCGGATCATGGTGAGGATGACCGGGACATCGTCGGGCGTCGCTTCGCGGATCATCTGTGCAGGCTAAACCGACTCCACTGAACGATTCACCTCCCTTTCCTCACACCAATCGTTGGTGGACGAAGCACCAGCGCCAGGATTCGCCCGGCTCGAACGTCCGCATCACGGGGTGTCCGGTCGCCTCGAAGTGCCCCGTCGCATGCCGGTACGGCGACGAGTCGCAGCAGCCCACGTGGCCACAGACCAGGCACAGCCGCAGCTGTACGGGGTGGCTGCCGACCGCCAGGCACTCCAGGCAGGTGGCGCTCAGCGGCGCAGGTTCGGCGCGCGCCAGTTCGGCAATGTGCGTGCACTCGCTCATGATGGCCAGGTTAGATCGCCGGGACGGACGGCGGAGTGGACGGCGACGGGACGGGCCGATGGCTGTGATGCCACTGTTCTTGCTGGTCGCGGGGAGTGCGGCGGTCGCCGGCCTGGCGCGCAGGACGCCCGTCCCGGCGCCGCTGTTGTTGGTCACCGCCGGGATCGCGGCGTCCTTCATCCCCGGAATCCCCGACTACACCCTCGATCCGCACATCGTGCTGCCGTTGGTGCTGCCCCCTCTGCTGCACACCGCGGCGCTGGACAGCTCGTACCTGGACCTGCGGGCCAACCTGCGGCCGGTGGCGCTGCTGTCGGTGGGGTACGTGCTGTTCGCGACGCTGGTCGTCGGCTACGCGGCCTACCTCCTCATCCCGGACCTGCCGCTGACCGCCGCGCTCGTCCTGGGCGCCGTGGTCGCCCCGCCGGACGCCGTCGCGGCGACCGCCATCTCCCGCCGGCTCGGGCTGCCGCACCGGATCACCACGATCCTCCAGGGCGAATCCCTGGTCAACGACGCCACCGCGATCACCGCCTACAAGGTGGCGTTGGCCGCGGCCGTGGGCGTCGGCGCCACCTGGGCCGGCGGACTCAAGGAGTTCGTCGTCGCCTCCCTGGGCGGCATCGGCATCGGCGTGCTCCTCATGGTGCCGCTGCACTGGCTGCGCGTCCGGCTGCGGGAGTCCGCGCTCCTGGAGAACACCCTCTCGTTGCTCATCCCGTTCGTCGCCTACGCGCTGGCCGAGCAGTTCCACGCCTCCGGCGTGCTCGCCGTCGTCGTGGTGGGCCTCTACCTGGGGCACCGCTCCTGGCAGGTCGACTTCGAGACCCGGCTCCAGGAGGACGCCGTCTGGAAGGTGATCTCCTTCCTCCTGGAGTCCGCGGTCTTCGCGCTGATCGGGTTGCAGCTGCCGGTCGTGCTGCGCGGCCTGGGGGAGTTCAGCACGGCCCAGGCCCTCTGGTACGCGGTCGTGGTGTTCCTCGTCGTGGTGGTGTCGCGCTTCGTGTGGGTCTTCCCCGCGACCTACCTGCCGCGGTGCCTCTCGACCCGGATCCGGGCCCGTGAGCCGGACCTGAACTGGACCCGGCCGGTCATCGTCGGCTGGGCCGGGATGCGCGGGGTGGTGTCGCTGGCCATCGCGTTCACCATCCCGTCCACGGTGGCCGGCGGGGGCCCCTTCCCGGCCCGCAACCTCGTGCTCTTCCTGACCTTCACCACCGTCATCGGCACCCTCGTCATCCAGGGCCTGACGCTGCCGGTGCTGATCCGCGCCCTGCGGCTGCCCGGCCGGGACGCCCAGGCCGAGACGCTCGCCGAGGCCCAGGTGCAGAACGAGGCCTCGCGCGCCGCCGAGGAGCGCCTGGACGAGCTCCTCCAGGACGAGCGCAACGCCCTGCCCGGCCCCCTCGCGGACCGGCTGCGCGCCGTCATGGAACGGCGTCGCAACTCCGTCTGGGAGCGGCTGGGCGCGGTCAACGAGGTGACCGGCGAGTCCGCCGACGAGACCTACCGCCGGCTGGCCCGGGACGTGATCGACGTCGAGCGGCGGGTCTTCGTCACGCTGCGTGACGCCCGGCGGATCGACGACGAGATGATGCGGACCCTGCTGCGCCGGCTGGACCTGGAGGAGGCGGCGGCCTATCGGGAGGCGGCGTCGTGAGCGGGGCCGTAGGGCAGTGGGCCGCGAGCGGGGCCGTACGGCAGTGGGCCGCGAGCGGGTCGGTAAGGCAGTCGGTCGGCGCGGCGGCGGTGAGTCGTGAGTGGGCCCGTACGGCGATGAGTCGGGAGTGGGGCGGTACGGCGATGAGTCGGGAGTGGGGCGGTACGGCCGTAAGGCCACAACGGTCGACGGACCTGCGGAGTCCTGCGGACCTGCGGAGTCGGGAACCCCGCCGGGCGGATCACGGGGTGCCGGTGATCACCGCGGCCACCGTGCTGCCGCGGGCGAAGGCGCCCTCCTCGGCCAGCGTGGTGAGCCCGAACAGCAGCTTGGCGACGTAGCTCCGCTCCACCGGCAGGCCGTGGCGCTGCTCGAAGGCGTCCGCGAAGGCGTCCAGCTCCGGGGTGCGGCGGGCGTATCCGCCGCAGTGGAAGCGGTCGTCCAGTCGCCAGCTGCCGCGCCGGCCGCCGAACGCCGCGCACTGTAGCCGCTCGACCGTCTCCTGGAGGAAGTGCGGCCGACCGCCCTTGAGGACGGGGAAACCGATGGCCTGCTGGCCCGGTCCCAGGCCGGCGGCCAGGCCGGCCAGGGTGCCGCCGGTCCCGCAGGCCACCGCGACCGAGTCCGCGGCACCACGGAGCTCCCGGCCCAGCTCCGTGCAACCCTGTGCGGCCAGGGAGTTGCTGCCGCCCTCCGGTATCACGCGGAACGCGCCGAACCGCTCGTGCAGGGCGGCGAGCACCTCCGGGTCGGTCTTGCGGCGGTAGCGGGCCCGGTCGATGAAGTGCAGCCGCATGCCGTCGGCGGCGCAGCGGGCCAGCGAGGGGTTGAGCGGAGCCGCGGCCAGCTCCTCGCCGCGGACCACGCCGATGGTGGTGAAGCCGAGCAGGCGGCCGGCCGCCGCGGTGGCCCGCAGATGGTTGGAGTACGCGCCGCCGAAGGTCAGCAGCGCCCGCTCGCCCGCGGCGGCCGCGGCCCGCAGGTTCGGCTCCAGCTTGCGCCACTTGTTGCCCGGCAGGTCCGGGTGGATCAGATCGTCCCGCTTGAGCAGCAGCCGCACCCCGCGGCGCGCGAACGGCCCGTCCTCGACCTCCTGGAGGGGGGAGGGGAGCCGGGGGCGGAGCGCGTCGGCGAGGTCTACGGGAGCGTTCACCCCCCCATTGTGGCTGCTGAGCCGGGGCAGCTCCGGGCCTCAGCCCACTGGCACGGCACGGCCCCACAGTTCTTCGGCGTGCTCGGCGAACCGGTCGAACATCCCTCCGGCGCTCTGGCGGCGCAGATGCAACAGCGGTGAGTCATGACCCACCAGCCGGGCCAGATGGGGCGTGACGAGCGCATCGTGGTCGAATCGGAACACCGACAGTGAAACGTGGTTCACGGCGTCGTCAGGGCTGCTGTAGCGCACCTCCAGCCCGGGCACGGCACCCATCCGGTCCAGGTGCTCCACGCTGATCCGGATACGGGTGGACACGCTCAGGGCCACGTCCTCGATCGCCTCACGCTGCCTTGTGACCTCACCGGCGGGGTCACCGAGCAGGAACCTGACCCGGCACCCGGACTCGGTCTTGCGGCGGACCGTCTCGGCGAACTGGGGGACCTGGGTCCGGAAGAAGTAGTTTCGTGTACCCGGCGAGGAACAGTTCCTCGGTTGCGCCCTCGACGAGCTCGGCCCAGACGGTGGACGGGCAGGCGGACCGGTACGGATACGAGTGCGTGCACGCGGGCGTCGCGGCCGTTCACTTCAGACGGGCGGCGATCCGTTCGCGCAGTCGGTCCATCGTGAAGCCGCGCGGATCGACCTTGCCCGGCTGCCACTCCAGATGGCCGATCACCGAGCGCTCGGTCCAGCTGTGCGCCCGGCAGATCGCTGCCGCGGCCTTCTCCAGGGCCGCCAGCTGCGCCTCCGGCCAGGGGTCATGGCCGTCGCCGAGGTTCTCGCACTCGAAGCCGTAGAAGGCGCGGTTGCCGTCGGTGTCGGCCTCGTCGTCCGGTGGCAGGCGCTTCTCGGCGATCACCGCGCGCAGCACGTCGCCATCCCCGAGGCCCGCGTGATTGGCGCGGCCCCAGCCCACCAGATGCACCCTGCCGTCCTTGGTGATCACGCCGTGGCACAGCGGACCGGGCAGATCGGGACGGCCGTCGTGACAGACCTCGACCGTGTGCTCGGCGCCGGAGGTGCCGGTGTGGTGCACCACCACACCGTGCACCGGGCCCCACGGACCCTGACCGTCGCGGTTGTGCGTCCGCCAGCCGGTCACCTCGACGACCGTGAGGCCTTCGTCCCGGAGCGCCGTGAGCAAGCCGTCCGCGGACAGGGGTGACGCCATCGGCGACTCCCTTCGATGCGCGGCGGCCGCCGGCCGCGCACCGCCTCCCGCCCGACTTGTACGGGACGGTTCCGCACCGGGGGAGGGGAACGGGATTAAACGGACCGGGTGTTCGGGTGCCGTGCGAGTGGTTTCGGCCCCGTCCGGTCCGTGTGCTCCCGACTCCGGGGGCCCGGCTCTGGTGTTCTCGACTCCGGTGTCGCTGACCCCGGTGTCCCTGTCTCCGGTGCCGGGCCCCCGGCCCGCGCTTGGCCCGGCCCGGGCCGCGGCGTGCTGCCTGCTGCCGCGGTGCCGGTCGGTGGTGCCTACCCGTGCAGGAAGCCGTCCCCATGGGAGCTGATGTGCGCCTCCAGTGCCGTGAGCGCGCTCTGCGTGGCGTCGGGCGTACCGCTGCCCCGCCGTTCGGCGTAGTACGCCGCGCCCAGCTTCTTCAGCAGGTCGTTGCCGGCCCGCTGTTGCTGCACCTCGTCGACCTTCTGCCGGCCCGCTTCCAGCCCCTGCCGCGCCTGCTCCTTGGCGCGGTCGAGAAACCCTGACATGTGCCACCTCCGTGAGGTCCGTGTCGTAAGGGATCAACGGCGCGGAAGGCCGTGGGGTTCCCGTGTCAGGCTGGGGGGCATGGGCGAAGGGCGCGACAGGAGTGGGCCACTCGGCCTACCGGACGGCACCGGCGGGTACCGGGAGCGGACGGCACGGCTGGCCGGCGCGGTGCTGTGGACGACCACCACGCCCCCTTCGGCGCGGCCGGTGCTGCCCGACGGCTGTATGGACCTGATGTGGAGTGCGGGGCGGCTGTGGGTGGCGGGCCCGGACACCGGCCCGTACCGCCTGGACGGCGTGGCGCCGGGCACCCGCTACGTCGGACTGCGCTTCGCCCCGGGCCAGGGCCCCGCCGTGCTCGGCGTCGCCGCCCACGAACTGCGCGACCGACGGGTGCCGTTGGCGGATCTGTGGCCCGCCGACCGGGTGCGCGAGCTGGCCGAGCGCACGGCCGCGGCCGGTGCCCCGGGCCGGATCGCCCGCCTCCTGGAGGAGACCGCGACGGCCCGTCTGCACGACGCCGACCCGCCCACCGGCCGGACCGCCGCCGTCGCCGCGGCGCTGGCCCGCGGCCGCCCCGTCGCCGAGGTCGCCTGCGCCGTCTCCCTGAGCGAGCGCCAGCTGCACCGCCTCAGCCTGGACGCCTTCGGCTACGGCCCCAAGACCCTGACCCGGGTGCTCCGGCTCGTCCGCGCGCTCGACCTGGCGCGCTCCGGGTTGCCGTACGCGGCGGTCGCGGTGCGCGCCGGGTACGCGGACCAGGCGCATCTGGCGCGTGAGGTGAAGTCGCTGGCGGGGGCCCCGATGGGGGTGTTGCTCGCCTCGGGTTAGCGTGTCCGTCATGGACTACCAGGCCGTTCTCGAAGAGGTAGCGGCCCACGCCCGGCCGTTCGTGCGACAGGGGCAGGTCGCCGACTACATACCGGCGCTGGAGCGGGTGTCGGTGGACCGCTTCGGCATCGCGGTCGCCGACATCAACGGCGAGGTGTTCGGGGTCGGCGACTGGGATGTGCCGTTCTCCGTCCAGTCCATCTCCAAGACCTTCTCGCTGGCGCTGGTGATGGCGCAGAGCCACGGCAGCCAGGGCGACCACGACATCTGGCAGCGGGTCGGCCGCGAGCCGTCCGGCACGCCGTTCAACTCACTGGTCCAGCTGGAGGCCGAGCAGGGCATCCCGCGCAATCCGTTCATCAACGCGGGTGCCCTGGTGGTCACCGACCGGCTACAGACCCTGACCGGCGACGCCAGCACCTCGATGCTGCACTTCCTGCGCGAGGAGAGCGGCAATCCGGACCTCGCCTTCGACCAGGCGGTGGCCGACTCCGAGGCCGAGCACGGTGACCGCAATGCCGCGCTGGCCCACTTCATGGCGTCCTTCGGCAATCTGGAGAACCCCGTCCCCAGCGTCATCGAGCACTACTTCTGGCAGTGCTCGATCGAGATGAGCTGCCGTGACCTGGCCGTCGCCGGCGGCTTCCTGGCCCGCCACGGGTTGCGCGCCGACGGCAGCCGGCTGCTGGAGCCCCGCGAGGCCAAGCGGATCAACGCGGTGATGCTGACCTGCGGGACGTACGACGCGGCCGGGGAGTTCGCCTACCGAGTGGGGCTGCCCGCGAAGAGCGGTGTCGGCGGCGGCATCATCGCCGTCATCCCCGGCCGCTGCACGCTCTGCGTCTGGAGCCCCGGCCTGGACGCCCGGGGCAACTCCGTCGCCGGCGCGGCGGCCCTGGACCACTTCACGACACTCACCGGATGGTCGGTGTTCTGACCCGGCGGGTCCCCCGAAGGACGCAGTCTGACCTGCTCCGTCCCGGCCGGTTGGCGTTGTGGCCCCCGACCGGCTGGCGCATCGTATGGGTAGGAGGTGCACCGCCATGGAGCACGAGATTCGCGCTGAGTACGAGGAAGGCGTGCTGCCGCACGAAGACACGCCGGTCAAGCTCTGGCACATGTGCCGGGTGGGCAGCACCACGGCCATGTGCGGACGGATGCTGGCCCCGGCAGCGGCCACTCTTGCGGCCGAGACCTGGGGCACGCCCGACTCCGAGCCGTTCTGCTTCCTGTGCGGGGCGCAGTTCCTGCGCGAGCACCCCGGCCCGTAGCGGCGGGCGCCCTCAGGGCAGCGGCGCGAACAGGTCCACCCCGTGGCCGTCCGGGTCCTGGACGACCGCGTAGCGCTGCCCCCAGAACGCGTCCCACGGCGGCTTCTCGCCCTGGTAGCCGGCGGCGGTGAGCTCGGCGTAGACGGCGTCGACCCCGGCGGCACCGTCGCACTCGAACGCCAGCCCCGTGGGGGCACCGGCCTGCGGCGGTGTCCAGTCGGGGTCGACGGCGCGGGCGGTCGCGTAGGAGTCCCACATCAGCCGCAGACCGCCGGGGAGCTGCGCCTCGGCGTGCGGGGCGGTGTCCGCCTCGGCGGGGACGTCCAGGCCGAGGCGGCGGTAGAAGGCGAGGGACGCGGCCATGTCGGCGACGACCATGCCGAGGGCGGCGAACCGGGGAGCGGGGGAAGGGCTGCTGGTCATGCGGGGGAGCGTAGGCAGCGTGCCGCACCGCGGTCTTGAACGAATCGGACGCGCCCCGGCCCGCCCCGCTCGCCCCGGGCGGTCACGGGCAGCGGATGACCTGGCCCGCGTACGAGAGGTTGCCGCCGAAGGCGAACAGCAGGACCGGGTCGCCGGAGGCGATCTCCCGGCGTTCGACCAGCTTGGACAGCGCCAGCGGGACGGATGCCGCGGAGGTGTTCCCGGAGTCGACGACGTCCTTGGCGACCACCGCGTTGACCGCGCCGAGCTTCGCCGCAACCGGTTCGATGATCCGCAGGTTGGCCTGGTGGAGCACCACACCGGCGAGGTCCTCGGGCCGGATGCCGGAGCGCTCGCAGACCTGGCGGGCGATGGCCGGCAGCCGGGTCGTCGCCCAGCGGTAGACGGTCTGGCCCTCCTGGGCGAACCGGGCCGGCTCGCCCTCGATCCGGACCGCGCCGCCCATCTGCGGCACCGAGCCCCACAGCACCGGGCCGATCTCCGCGTCCGGGGCGGCGGCGACCACCGCGGCGCCCGCTCCGTCGCCGACCAGCACACAGGTCGTGCGGTCCGTCCAGTCGACCACGTCGGTGAACTTCTCCGCCCCGATGACCAGCGCACGGGTCGCGGAGCCGGCCCGGATGGCGTGGTCCGCGGTGGCCAGGGCGTGGGTGAAACCGGAGCAGACCACGTTGATGTCCATCGTGGCGGGCGCCGTGAGGTCGAGCCGGGCGGCGACCCGGGCCGCGGTGTTGGGGCTGCGGTCGGTGGCCGTGCAGGTGGCGACCAGGACCAGGTCGATGTCCTGGGGGGCGACGCCGCTGGCGGCCAGGGCCTTGGCCGCGGCGGCGGCCGCCATCGCGTCCACGGTCTCGTCGGCCGCGGCGATGTGGCGGGTGTGGATGCCGACCCGGCTGCGGATCCAGGCGTCGTCGGTCTCGACGATCTTGGCCAGGTCGTCGTTGGTGAGCACGCCGGAGGGCTGGTAATGGCCGAGAGCCAGGATGCGTGACCCGGTCATGAACTCCCCTGTACGTGGACGGTCGCTGCCTCACCAGTCTCACCCGCCGGTGCGAGCCGGCGGGTGAGCGATCCGCCAATGTTCTGGCGCCAGATCTGGAGACAGGCGCCAGAACCGGGGGTGGACCGGCGGTGCGGGTCAGCCGCGTGCCCCCGCCGGGCCTTCGTGGACGAGCGCCTTGAAGCGGCGCAGTCGCAGGCTGTTGCCGACGACGAACACCGAGGAGAAGGCCATCGCGGCGCCGGCGATCATCGGGTTGAGCAGCCCGGCGGCGGCCAGCGGCAGCGCCGCGACGTTGTAGCCGAAGGCCCAGAACAGGTTGCCCCTGATGGTGCCGAGGGTGGCCCGGGCCAGCCGGATGGCGTCCGCGGCCACCCGCAGGTCGCCCCGTACCAGGGTGAGGTCGCCGGCCTCGATGGCGGCGTCGGTGCCGGTGCCCATCGCCAGGCCCAGGTCGGCGCGGGCGAGCGCGGCCGCGTCGTTGACGCCGTCGCCGACCATGGCGACCGAGCGGCCCTCCGCCTGGAGCCGTTCCACCACGGCCACCTTGTCCTCGGGCAGGACCTCGGCGATCACCTCGTCGATGCCGACCTCGGCGGCCACCGCCTCGGCGACGGCCTTGTTGTCCCCGGTCAGCAGCACCGGCGTCAGGCCCAGCGCGCGCAGGCTGCGGACCGCCTCGGCGCTGGTCGGCTTCACCGCGTCGGAGACGACCAGGACGGCCCGTGCCGCCCCGTCCCAGCTGACGGCCACCGCGGTACGGCCCTCCGCCTCGGCGGCCGCCTTGGCGGCCGCCAGCGCGGGCGGCAGCGGCTGGGACCAGTCGGTCAGCAGCTGCTCGCGGCCCACCAGGACGGCGTGCCCCTCGACGACGCCCTGGACGCCCAGACCGGGGACGTTCGCGAAGTCCTCGGGGGCGGGCAGCGGGGCGCCGGTGCGGGCCTCGGCCCCGGCGGCGACGGCCCGCGCGATCGGGTGCTCGGAGGCGTGCTCCAGCGCACCGGCCAGCCGCAGCACCTCCGACTCGTCGGCGCCCTCGGCGAGGTGTACCTCGGTCAGCGTCATCACACCGGTGGTGACCGTGCCGGTCTTGTCCAGCACGATGGTGTCGGCCCGGCGGGTCGACTCCAGCACCTCGGGCCCCTTGAGCAGGATGCCGAGCTGGGCGCCGCGGCCGGTACCGACCATCAGCGCGGTCGGGGTGGCCAGCCCCAGGGCGCACGGGCAGGCGATGATCAGGACGGCGACGGCCGCGGTGAAGGCGGCCACCCCGCCGGCGCCCGTGGCGAGCCAGAAGCCGAGCGTGCCGAGGGCGAGCGCGATCACGACCGGGACGAAGACCGCGGAGATCCGGTCGGCCAGCCGTTGCGCCGCGGCCTTCCCGTTCTGCGCGTCCTCCACCAGCCGCGCCATCCGGGCGAGCTGGGTGTCCGCGCCGACCCGGGTGGCCTCGACGACCAGGCGGCCGCCGGCGTTGACGGTGGCGCCGGTGACGGTGTCCCCGGGGGAGACCTCGACCGGGACGGACTCACCGGTCAGCATCGACGCGTCGACGGCCGAGGAGCCCTCCACCACCGTTCCGTCGGTGGCGATCTTCTCCCCGGGGCGCACCACGAAGTGGTCGCCGACGCTCAGCTCGGCGGTGGGGACGCGGACCTCCCGGCCGTTCCGCAGCACGGCGACGTCCTTGGCGCCCAGCTCCAGCAGGGCCCGCAGGGCGGCGCCAGCCTTCCGCTTGGAGCGGGCCTCGAAGTAGCGGCCGGCCAGGATGAAGGTGGTGACGCCGGCCGCGGCCTCCAGGTAGAGGGAGCTGCTGCCGTCGGTACGGGAGATGGTGAGCGTGAACGGGTGCGTCATCCCGGGCATCCCGGCGTGCCCGAAGAACAGCGCCCACACCGACCAGCCGAACGCCGCCAGGGTGCCCATGGAGATCAGGGTGTCCATCGTGGCGGCGCCGTGCCGCAGGTTCGTCACGGCCGCCCGGTGGAAGGGCCAGGCGCCGTAGGCCACCACCGGGGCGGCGAGGGTGAGCGAGAGCCACTGCCAGTTGGTGAACTGTAGCGGCGGGACCATCGCCATCAGGACCACCGGGACGCTCAGCGCGAGGGAGACCAGCAGCCGCTGCCGGAGCGCGGCGAGCCCGTCGGCGGCCCGGTCGCCCCCGCCGTCGCCGGGGGCTTCGCCGCCGGGGCCCGCCGCTGCCGCCGGTGCGGGGGCCGGTGGCTCGGGGACCGCGGCGGTGTAACCGGTCTTCTCCACGGTGGCGATCAGCTCCGCGGCCCCGACCCCGCTGCCCTCCGCCACCGCCACCTGCGCCTTTTCGGTGGCGTAGTTGACGGTGGCGGTGACCCCCTCCATGCGGTTGAGCTTCTTCTCGATGCGGGCGGCGCACGAGGCGCAGGTCATCCCGCCGATCTCCAGCTCGACGCGGTGCTCTCCGATCGCGGTGGTCATGAGTGCTCCTCGGTGTGCGGCAGGTGCGTGCGGCAAGTGTGCCCACTCGCGGAACCATATACCCCATGGGGGTATTCCGTCACGGTGGACTCATCACGTCCCCGACCCCCGGCCGCCGCTCGCCGGGGGCGCCCCCGCGCCATCCGGGGGAGTGCCCGCGTCATTCGGGGGAGTGCCCGCGTCATTCGGGGGCGTGCCCGTCGAGCGGCTCACCCGCCCGCCCATCTCCCGCAGGTACGCCGCCAGCTCCGGCGGCTCGTGGACCGTGAACTCGTGCCCCAGCAACGCCAGCCGCATCGCCAGCCACTCCAGCGAGTCCGGGGCGCTGCGCCAGCGGCAGGACGTCTCGTCGAGCGCCTCGACCTCGCCCGCCGCCGGCCCGCCCAGCCGGGCGGCCACCTCCGCGGCCGGCGCGTACACCGTGGCCACCGCCCGGTGGGTCGGGGCCGTGCCCTGCATCCGGGCGCGGACGTACTCCCCCGCATCGGCGGCCGGCAGCTCGCGGGGCGGGGTGCGGACGCCGGTCGGGAACGGTTCGCTCAGCCGGTCCACCCGGAAGATCCGCCAGTCCTCGCGGTCGTTGTCGTACGCCACCAGGTACCAGCGCCGCCCCGCCGCGACCAGCCGGTGCGGTTCCACCAGGCGCTTGCTGACGGCTCCGGCGCCCGCCCGGTACCTGAAGCGCAGCCGCTCGTGGTTGGTGATGGCCGCGGCGAGCACCGTCAGGTGCTCAGGGTCGACGGTCGGGCCGGCGCCGGCCGGCATCGGCACGGTGGCCGTGCCCAGCGTGCCCACCCGCCGCCGCAGCCGGGCCGGCAGCACCTGTTCGAGTTTGGCCAGCGCCCGTACGGACGCCTCCTCCATGCCCACGATGGTGTGGCCGGCGGCCGACCGCAGGCCGACCGCGATGGCCACCGCCTCCTCGTCGTCGAGCAGCAGCGGCGGCATCGCGGTGCCCGCGGCCAGTCGGTAGCCGCCCTCCGCGCCCATCGTGGCGTGCACCGGGTACCCCAGGTCCCGCAGTCGCTCGATGTCGCGGCGGATCGTCCGGGACGTGACCCCCAGCCGCTCGGCCAGCTCGCTGCCGGGCCATTCACGCGGGGTCTGCAACAGGGACAGCAGATTCAACAGTCGCGCCGAAGTCTCGCTCATGGGACCGATGATGCCCGTCCCAGTAGGACCGGAGCTGTCCTAGATGCCTCCTAGTGTCGAGGACGAACGCAGACCGGAGCACCCTTCCTGGAGAGCAGAACGCCATGACCACGACCGCCCCCGCACCGGCCGACCGCAGACGCTGGATAGCGCTCGCCGTCGTCCTCACCGCCAGCTTCATGGACCTGGTCGACGCCACCATCGTCAACATCGCCATCCCGAGCATCCGGCAGGACACCGGGGCCAGCTTCAGCGCCCTTCAGTGGGTCACCGCCGGCTACGCCCTGGCCTTCGCGCTCGGCCTGATCACCGGCGGCCGGCTCGGCGACATCTTCGGCCGCAAGAGGCTGTTCCTGCTGGGCATGGCCGGCTTCACCGCCGCCTCGGCGCTCTGCGGCCTCGCGGCGACCCCCGGGATGCTGGTCGGCGCGCGGGTGCTTCAGGGCGCGATGGCCGCGCTGATGGTGCCGCAGGTGCTGGCGATCATCCACGTCAGCTTCCCCGCGCACGAGCGCGGCAAGGTCTTCGGGATGTTCGGCGCGGTGATCGGCCTCGGCGCGGTCTGCGGCCCGCTGATCGGCGCACTGCTCACCGAGGGCGACCTCCTCGGGCTGGAGTGGCGCCCGATCTTCCTGATCAACCTGCCGGTCGGGATCGCCGGCATCCTGCTCGGCCGCCACTTCATCGCCGAGTCCCGGTCCCCGCACGCGCTCCGCCTCGACCTCATCGGCACCGCGCTGGCCACCGTCGGCCTGCTGATGCTGCTCTACCCGCTCACCCAGGGCCGGGAGTCCGGCTGGCCGCTGTGGGGCTTTGTGTCGATGGCCGCGAGCCCGCTGGTCCTGGCGGCGTTCGTGCGCTACGAGCGCGCCAAGGCCCGCAAGGACGGCTCGCCGCTGGTCGAGCTCTCCCTCTTCAAGGTCAAGACCTTCGCGGCCGGTGCCGGCGTCCAGCTGACGTTCGGCGTGGTCAGCGGGCTGTTCTTCCTGATCTGGACGCTCTACATGCAGCTCGGTCTGGGCTGGGGCCCGCTGCACGCCGGACTGACCGGGGTGCCGTTCTCGCTCGCCTGCTCGGCCGCCGCCGGGATGTCGGTGCAGAAGCTGGTGCCGCGCTTCGGCCGCGCGGTGTTGCAGGCCGGCGCGCTGATCATGCTGGCCGGTGCGCTGCTCTACATCTGGGAGGCCGGGCACTACGGCACCGCCATGCAGTCCTGGCAGATGGCACCGGCGATGCTGCTGATGGGCGCCGGTATGGGCCTGATCGTCGCCCCGATCACCGATGCGGCGATCTCCGAGGTGCCGGCCGAGCACTCCGGCTCGGCGTCCGGCATCTTCAACACCACCGGTCAGCTGGGCATGGCGTTCGGCCTGGGCCTGTCCTCGGTGGCCTTCTTCGGGGTCGTCGACGACGCGGGGGCGACCGGCGCAGCGGCGACCGGTGCCGCGTCGGGGGCCGCGTTCATCGATGCCACCGTCAACGCCCTGTGGTGGGTCTCCGGCGGCCTGGTCCTCGTCTTCGGCCTGCTGTTCCGGCTCCCGCGGCGGGCCCGTGCGCAGCACCCGGCGGCGTCGGACGGCGCGGCGGCGGAGACGTCCGCCGAGCAGCAGCCGGCCCTGGTCGCCTGAGGGGCGAGCCGTCCGGGGGCGCCTCCCGGACCCGGCCGGGAGGCGCCCCCGGTTCGGGCCGGGAGGCGCCCCCGGCCCGGGTAAAAACCGCCCCTTTGCCGTAGGCCGCACGGGCCGCCCCGGGCCATACTGGCCGGGTGTCGGTGATCAGCAACCTCCGCAAGGCCGTCCGGCTGCCGCAGCCGCGCAGCCACGGCGTCGACCTCAGCCACCCCGCGCGCTCGCCGCTCGGCACCGCCGTGGTGAACTGCGCGGTCTATGTGGACGGCGTGCGCCAGGACGGCAACCACCCGGCCGACGTGGCGATACGCAAGGTCCGGGAGACCGGCCGCGGGTTCGTCTGGATCGGTCTGCACGAACCGTCCGAGAAGGAGTTCTCCGGCATCGTCGAGCTGTTCGGGCTGCATCCGCTCGCCGTCGAGGACGCGGTCTACGCCCATCAGCGGCCGAAGCTGGAGACGTACGACGACTCGCTGTTCACGGTCTTCAAGACGGTCCGCTACGTCGAGCACGACCGGCTCACCGACACCAGTGAAGTGGTGGAGACCGGCGAGATCATGGTCTTCACCGGCACCGACTTCGTGATCACGGTGCGGCACGGCGGACACGGCTCACTGGGCCCGCTGCGCGAGCACCTGGAGTGCGTGCCCGAGCAGTTGGCGCTCGGCCCGTCCGCCGTGCTGCACGCCATCGCCGACCTGGTCGTGGACGACTACCTCGACGTCACCGCCGCCGTGCAGGACGACATCGACGACGTCGAGAGCGAGGTCTTCTCCGTCCGCGGCAGCGGCGGGGCCGGCCGGATCTACCAGCTCAAGCGCGAACTGCTGGAACTCAAGCGCGCGGTGGCCCCACTGGACAGGCCGATGCAGGAGCTGGCGACCCAGCCCATGCGGCAGGTCGACCCCCGGATCAAGACGTACTTCCGGGACGTGTCCGACCACCTCGACCGGGTCACCGAGCAGATCACCGCCTTCGACGAGCTGCTCAACTCCATACTCCAGGCCCATCTCGCCCAGGTGACCGTCGCCCAGAACGAGGACATGCGCAAGATCAGCGCCTGGGTCGCGATCCTCGCCGTACCGACCATGGTGTGCGGGGTGTACGGCATGAACTTCGAGTACATGCCGGAGAAGCACTGGACGTTCGGCTATCCGCTGGTGATGGGGCTGACGGTGGCCGTCTGCTGGGTGATCCACCGCGGCTTCAAGCGGAACGGCTGGCTCTAGGCGGCTCCCGCCCCCGGGGGGCCTCCCCCCGGGGCCTCCCCTGGGGAAACTACCCGCCCCTCACCTGGCGCGGCCGGGCCGCGCCCCAGCCCACCGCGATCTGCGGGAGCAGCAGCGCCAGGAGGACCACCAGCGGCACCGTCCAGCTGCCGGAGGCGTCGTGCACGGCGCCCAGCACCGCCGGGCCGGATGCCGCGAGGACATAGCCGAAGCACTGGGCCATGCTGGAGAGTTGGGCGGCGTGCCGGGCGTCCGGGGCGCGCTGGACGATGAAGAGCAGCGCCAGGCTGATCGCCGTGCCCTGGCCCAGGCCGAGCAGCACCATCCAGACGTATCCGCCGCCGACCGGTGCGACCAGGACGCCGAGGAAGCCGGCCGCGCACAGCACCGCGCCCAGGGTGGCCAGCACTCCGGCCGAGAGCCGGCGGCCGACGATCACCGGGGCGAGGAACGAGCCCGCGATGCCCAGCAACGAGGAGAAGGACAGCATCCAGCCGGCGTCACCGGCGGTCATCCCGGCGTCCGCGAGCATCGTCGGCAGCCAGGCGGCCGCCGCGTAGTAACTCAGCGATTGCAGGCCCATATAGCCGGTGACCTGCCAGGCCAGCGGGTCCCGCCACAGCCCGCGCACCGGGTGCGCCGGCTCGCGGGCCGCGGCCGCCGGCATCCGCGTACGCGCGCCGACCTGCGGCAGCCAGCACAGCACCGCCAGTATCGCCGGCCCGCCCCAACAGGCCAGTGTGGTCCGCCAGTCGAGGCCGGCGGCCTGCTGGACGGGGACCGTGACGCCGGCCGCCAGCGCGGCGCCGCCGAACAGCGACATCGAGTACAGGCCGGTCATCAGCCCGGCCCTGGCCGGGAAGTCCCGCTTGATCAGGCCGGGCAGCAGCACATTGGCGACGGCTATCCCGGCGCCGATCACGAGCGTCCCGGCGAACAGCGCCACGACCGAGTCCAGCAGCCGCAGTGCGGTGCCCGCACAGATCAAGGCCATCGTGCCGAGCAGCGACCGCTCCATGCCCAGCCGCCGCCCCAGCCGTGGTGCGACCGGTGACAGCAGGCCGAAACAGAGCAGGGGCAGCGCGGTGAGCAGGCTCGTGGCGGCGGCCGACATCCCGCTCTCGGCGCGGATGGTGCCGACCAGCGGGGAGACGGCGACCAGCGCCGGACGCAGGTTCAGGGCCAGCAGCACGACGCCGATGCCGACGTAGCGGGCCCGCCGCCCGGCCAGGCCCGGGGCGGGCGGTGCCGCGGGCGGTCGGGCGGCGCCGGCCGCCGTGGGGGCGCCGGTGCCCGGGCCGGGGGGCGTCTGGGTGGCGGTCCGGTCCCGGATCACCTCTGCCCTCCCTTCGGGCGGTCGGTGCCGTCGGCGCCCGAGTCGGCGTCGGTGTCGGTAGCGGTGTCGGTAGTGCTGTCGGTGGCGCGCAGCGCGGCCATGCCCTCCGACAGGTGGGCCAGCGCCGCGCGCTCCGCGGCCTCGGCGTCCCGCGCCTCGATGGCGTCGACGATGGCCTCGTGCGAGGCGTACTGGTTGCGCACGGAATCGGGGACGGGGGCGCCGACGACCGACTGGAGCGTGGAGCGCAGGGCGTCGCTGAGGTGGTCGTACAGCTCGGCGAGGACGCTGTTGTGGGCCGCGGCGGCGACGGCGCGGTGGAAGTCCATGTCCGCGTCGACGAAGGCGGCCAGATCGCCGCTCTTCCAGGCGCGGTCGCGGGTGGCGAGGGCGGTGCGCAGCGCGGTGAGGTCCTCGTCGGTGCGACGCAGGGCGGCGTGCCGCGCGGCGTCCCGCTCCAGGGAGGCGCGCACCTCGAACGCCTCCAGGTCCCCGGCCCGCCGCAGTCTGCGCTGGACGGCGGCGCCGAAACCGCTGCGGGCGCGGACGTAGGTGCCGTCGCCCTGGCGCGGTTCCAGCATCCCGGTGTGCACCAGGGCGCGGACCGCCTCGCGGACGGTGTTGCGGCCGACGTCGAGCTGCTCCACGAGCGCCGGTTCGGCCGGGATCTTCGTCCCGACCTGCCACTCGCCACTGGCGATCAGGCTCTCCATCTGCTCGATGACCAGGTCCACCAGGTTGGTGCGGGCGGTGCTGCGCAGCGGCATGGGCCCCTCCTCCGATCTCAATCCACCGGTGATGGGAACATCCCATGTTTAGCCGTGTCAAACCGCCGCCGCTAGGGTGAGGGCGCCGATGACCTCGAAGGACGCGGACGACATGGACGAGCGAGCCCGCCGGGCGGCGCCCTGGCAGGGGCAGTGGCCGGTGATCGGCGTGGTGGCCGCGGGCGGCGCGATCGGCGCCACGGCCCGTTACGGCGCCTCATTGCTCTGGCCCTCCGGGGCCGGCGCCTTCCCCTGGACGACCCTGGTCGTCAATGCCGTCGGCTGCGCACTGATGGGTGTCCTGATGGTGCTGATCGCCGAGGTCTGGTCGTCCCACCGGCTCCTGCGGCCGTTCCTCGGCACCGGCATCCTCGGCGGCTTCACCACGTTCTCCGCATACGCGGTCGACATCCAGCGGCTGGTCGGCGCCCGACAGCCGCTGCTCGCCCTGGCCTACCTCGCCGGTACGCTGCTCGCCGCGCTCGTGGCCGTGTGGGGCGCGATGGCCGTCACCCGCGCACTGCTCGGACCCGGCAGGGCCGTCCGCCGCTGAACCGGCCGGCGGCGGCCCTCCCGACACACGAAGGCGGTGGGGCTCCGGGAGGAGCCCCACCGCACGGGCGGCGCAGAAGGTGCGAGGGCTGGTGGGGGTACGAGGGCCGGCCGCCAGGTTCCGGCACTCGTCAGCCCCTGGCCTGTTGCGGACCGACCACCGTCAGTCCGGTCCGGAACGCGGGCCACCGCCGAACTCGTGATGCAGGGACTGCGTGTTGGTGCAGGGGTGGTGCAGGTGTAGAAGGCGCGAAAGGTGTGAAAGGTGCGAGATGTGCCGGCGGCCTGACGGCGCTGTCAGGCCGCCGGATCGATCAGGACGCCGTGCCGAAGTGGACGCCCTTGAGGCCGTTGGCCCACAACTGCTCCACCTTGGCGCTCTCGTTCGCGTCGGGCTGGGTGTTCTGGCAGGACGTGCCGGGGCCGCCGCCGGACATCAGCTCGCTGCACGGACCCTCGTAGTGGTCCGGCAGGCCGAGCACATGGCCGGTCTCGTGGGCGGTGACCCGGGTCGAGTTGTACTCCTGGTTCTGCTGGTAGTCCAGGAAGACGTAGCCCTTGCCGTGGCCGTCGGTGCTGGCGTACGAACCGCGCGGGTCATTGCCCTCGCGGTACTGGAAGTCGCCGCCGCTGCCCTCTTGGAGCTGCACGTTCTTCACGGCGCTGTTCCAGATCGACGCGCTCTCGGATATCTGGTCCTTGAACGTCGGGGCCGCGCTGGCGTCATAGGTGACGGTCACCGAGGCCGCGTGCGGGTGCGCCTTCATCTTGGCCCGGGCCGACTTCATCACGGCCTCGAAGAACGCCTTGGTGTTCGCCTTCTCGGCGGCCGATCCGTTGTAGGCCGCGATCGAAGCGGTGGTGCTGTGGCCGGAACGGGCAGGGGAGGGGGAAGCGGCCGAAACCGGTGCCGCGGCGGCGAGCGCAGCGGCGAGGCCCAGACCGAGCGCAGCCGACAGCGCCGTCTTGGGAGATTTCATGTGGGGGGCTCCTTAATTTCCGGGAGCCGTACGGTCGCCGTGTGGGGCGGCGACCGGGGCCCCGCGGATTTCTTGGTGCCGTTGAGTCTGGACGGACTTCACCCGGAAGACGGAGATGCCAGGTGGCGATAGGACCAGCCAATACCCTCGGGAAAAAAGGCGAGTTACAGCGGGTTTGAGAGTCTGGTGTGACGGATGCCGCGGTCGTTATGCTCCGGACGTGGAGCTAGAGGTAAGGCATCTTCGCGCGCTGTGCGCCATCGCCGACTCCGGCAGCGTGCGCAGGGCGGCACGGCAGCTCGGCATGACCCAGCCCTCCCTGACGACCCAGCTCCGCCGCATCGAAAAGGCCCTGGGCGGCCAGCTCTTCTTCCGCGAGTCGACCGGCAGCCGACCGACCCCACTGGGGCATGCGGTGCTCTGTCGGGCCAGGCCGATAGTGGCCGAGATGCGGGCGCTTGTCGATGAGGTCGCCTCGGCCTCGTCCCGCGCACAGGGCACCCGGCTCCGCATCGGCAGCACCAACAGCCCCGCGGTGGCCGGCTGGTTGCGCCGGCTGCGCGGCCGGCTGCCGGAGACGGACACCACGATACGCACCGATGTGTCCGCCAATGCCCTGTTGCACATGGTCGCGATGGGACAGCTCGACGCCGCGTTCGTGCACGAGGTCGAGGGGGCGCCGCTCCGCATCCCCGACGGCCTGGTCGAACACGAACTCATCGCCCGGGAGCCGCAGTTCATCGCCCTGGCGGACACCCACCCGGCGGCCGCGCAGGAGATCGTCCGGGTCGCGGACCTCGCCGACGACCAGTGGATGGTCGACCCGACCGTGGACGGCGAATGGGCCGGCCTGCGCCGCATCTGGACCGCGGCCGGCGTCAACCCGCGGGTGGTGCAGGGCGACTACCTCACCGCCGTCGACCTGGTCACCGCCGGCGAGGTGGTCACCCCCTGCCAGCCGACCGCCCGCTCCCGGCCCGGCATGGCCATCCGCCCGCTCCACGGCGACCCGCTGGCCGTCCGCCTCTTCATGGCCTGCCGCCAGGACGGCACCCCGGCCGCCTCGCCCGAGGACCTGTGCGCCGACCTGACCGCCTCGTACATGGAGATCGCCTGGGCGAGCGACGCCTACCGGGCCTGGCTCGTCCGCCATGACGGCCCGCTGCCGGTGGCGACGTACTCCAGCCACGGCTGAGCGGCACCCGCCGGCTACGACGGACGTTCCCGCCGGTCCGCCCGCCCCCGCTCCCCGGCCCTTTCCTGGTCCTCCGCCCGCTGTGTCAACAGGGCCCGCTCCTGGGCGTTGCGGGTCAGCGCCGCCGCCCGCAGGAACTCCTCCCGGGCCTCCGCCGCCCGCCCCAGCCGGGCCAGCAGATCGCCCCGGACGCTCGGCAGCAGGTGGTATCCGGTCAGCGCCGGCTCCGCCGCCAGCTCGTCCACGACCGCCAGCCCCGCCTCCGCCCCGAACGCCATGCCCACCGCGACCGCCCGGTTCAGCTCCACCACCGGTGACGGCGTGACCTGCGCCAGCGCCTCGTACAGCACCGCGATCCGCGGCCAGTCGGTCTCCCGGGCGGTACGGGCCCGAGCATGGCAGGCGGCGATCGCGGCCTGGAGGGCGTACGGGCCGACCGTGCCGCCCAACTCCTCGGCCCGCGCGAGCGCGGCCAGTCCGCGCCGGATCAGCAGCCGGTCCCAGCGCGCACGGTTCTGCTCCAGCAGCAGCACCGGTTCGCCCTTCGGGCCGATGCGCGCCGCCGACCGCGACGCCTGGATCTCCATCAGCGCCACCAGCCCGTGCGCCTCCGGCTCCGCCGGCAGCAGCGCGGCCACCATCCGCCCCAGCCGCAGCGCCTCCTCGCACAGCGCCGGCCGCATCCAGTCGTCGCCGGCGGTGGCCGCGTACCCCTCGTTGAAGATCAGGTAGATCACCTCCAGCACCGACGACAGCCGCTCGGCGAGTTCGTCCCGCCCCGGCACCTCGAACGGCACCCGCGCCTGGGCCAGCCGCTTCTTGGCCCGCACGATCCGCTGTTGCACGGTCGCCTCCGACACCAGGAAGGCGCGCGCGATCTCCTCGGTCCGCAGGCCGCCCACCAGTCGCAGGGTGAGTGCCACCCGTGCCTGGGTGGACAGCACCGGATGGCAGGCGATGAACACCAGCCGCAGCAGATCGTCCTCGATCTCCGCGCCGTCCACGACCCGCTCGAAGTCGGCCTCGGCCCAGCCGGGTGCGCTCTCCGCGTCGCGCCCCAGCACCTCGACCTTCTGCGCCAGCCGCTGCCGCCGGCGCAGCAGGTCGACGGCGCGGTTCCTGGCGGTGGCCATCAGCCAGGCACCCGGATTGTCCGGGACGCCGCTTTCCGGCCATCGCTCCAGCGCGGCCACCAGGGCGTCCTGGGCGAGCTCCTCGGCGAGCCCGACGTCCCCGACGATCCGCGTCAGCCCGGCGATCAGCCGTGCCGACTCGATCCTGAACACCGCTTCGATCGCGCGGTGCGCCTCACCTCGTGCCGTCACGGCCACCCATCACAGCACCCGGGTCCCGCCGCGGCAATCCGGCGCCGCGGACGGGACCCGGACCGGGTACCGGTCGCCTCACGCACCGCCCTCCGGCGGCTCCTCCACCTGCCGGATCTCGGACGTCAGCGTCCACTCGTCCCCGTGCACCCGCAGGAACCGGGTCGCCCACTCGACGGCCTCCTCCTTCGACCCGGCCTGGATCAGGGCGTATCCGCCGATGACCTCCTTGGCCTCGGTGAACGGCCCGTCCGTCGCGGTGATCCGGCCGCCCGACAGGTGCAGCCGGGTCCCCTGGGCGCTCGGCGCGAGTCCGGCGGTGTCCAGCAGCACCCCCGCCTTGGTCATCTCGTCGATCAGCTTCCCCATCTCCGCCATCAGCTCCGGGCTGGGCCCGCCGGCCGGAATGTCGTTCTCGTCGATCTTGATCAGCATCATGAAGCGCATGACCGTCTCCTTCGGATATCTGTCGGTCGTCCACGGATGAGTGGTGCGGGGCGGAACCGGTGACCGGAAGCAGCCGCCGACCGGTGGCCCGAAACCGACCCCTCGTCAACGCGACGAACCACGGCCGGCCGGATCGACACCCTCGGCAGAACTTTCCGAGATTTCTTCGGCCGCCGCGATCCAGGGGAGCTCGGCGGGCCCGCAGCGGCCCCGGCGAGCGGCTCCCGGGCCTTCGACCAGCCGTGTGAAAGTCGCCGGCCGGGCCCTCGGGCGGCGGGCGGACGTCCGGGGCATGGCCGAGAGTGGAGTGGCTGGAGTGCGGCGCGGGCGAGCCTGGAGAATTTCCGTGGACGGCAGCTTTTCCCTGGTTCTGCTCCTGCTGTTCCTGTGGTGCCTGTGCTCGCGGCGGATGGAGCGCTTCGAACTGACCGCGCCGGCCGCCTTCGTCCTGATGGGGCTGCTGCTCGGCGCGGGCACCGGGGCCCTGGACCTGTCGCTGGGGCACGAGACCGTCAAGGTGCTCGCCGAGGTCACGCTGGTCCTGGTGCTCTTCATCGACGCCGCACGGCTCTCCTACCGCGCGCTACGGCACGAACTCGGCCTGTGCGCACGGCTGCTGGGCATCGGCCTACCGCTGTGCGCGGGGCTCGGCACGCTGCTGGCGCACGCCCTGCTCCCCGGCGTGACCTGGTGGTCCGCCCTGTACGTCGGGGCCGCGCTCGCTCCGACGGACGCCGCGCTGGGCGCCACGATGATGGTCAACCCGGAGGTCCCGGCGCGGATCCGCCGGGTCATCAATGTGGAGAGCGGGCTCAACGACGGCATCGTCACGCCGTTGGTGGTGATCGCGCTCGCCGGCGTCTCCGCCACCGAGGGCGCCGCGGCGCCGGGCGCCCCCGGGCACGCCGTGCTGGAGCTGCTGGTCGGTACGGCGTACGGCACGGCGCTCGGGCTGGCCGCCGGGTGGCTGCTGCGGACCGCCCTGCGCAGCGGCTGGGCGGCCGAGGACTTCGCCGGCGCGGGCGTACTGGCCCTGGCGCTCCTGTGCTACGTCTCCGCCCTCGCGATCGGCGGCAACGGCTTCGTCGCCGCGTTCGTCGCCGGGCTGGCCTTCGGGACGGCGCACGGCGCACCACCGCGGGTGCTGCTCTACGTCGAGCAGTCCGGGGCGCTGCTCTCGGTGCTGGTGTGGCTGGTCCTCGGCGCCCTCCTGTTGCCGGACGTGTTCGCCCATACGACCTGGCAGGCGGTCGGCTATGCGGTGTTGAGCCTGACGGTGATCCGGATGGTGCCGGTGGCGCTGTCCTTGGTCGGGAGCGGTCTGGACGCCCGTACCGTGCTGTTCGTGGGCTGGTTCGGACCCCGCGGACTGGCCTCGGTCGTCTTCGGGCTGTTGGCGGTCGAGGAGCTCAAGGCCCCCGACGCGCGGACGGTCGTCCCGGTGGTCGGCTGCACCGTCCTGCTCAGCGTCCTCGCGCACGGTCTCACCTCCGCGCCGCTGGCGACCCGCTACGGCAGGGCGATGGCGGCCGCGGGGCCCGGCCCGGCCGGCCCGGAGCCGGCCGAGCTACCCGTCAGGGCGATGGCGGCCGGCGGCCTGCACGGGCGCCGTCGGCGCATCGGCGGCGGTCGCTGACCACGGCGCGCCCGGTGCGTGAGGTGCGCTGGGCCACCGGGGTTCCGGCCTCGGCGTGGCGGGCGGTGCGCAGCGACCACCCCAGGTCGCCCGCCATGAATGCCTTGAGGGCGTCGACATAGGCGGCGACGCCCTCACGGGTGGCGTCCGTGGCGTCGGCGGCGTCGAGGGTGGTGGGCAGCCGGTCGGTGAGGGACGCGAAGGTGCGCAGTCGTCGTGAGACGAGTTCGTCGACGTGGTCGACGGCGGTCTGGAGGTCGTATCCGAAGGTGTGTTGGGCGATGACCAGGCTGTTGGCGAGTTCGCCTTCGTAGGCGATCTCCTGGTGGTACGAGAAGATGTCGTTGCGCAGCAGCGCGCTGTCGATGACCGCTTCGGCGATGCCCCGCAGGTGCTCCGTTTCCAGGAGCGCGGTGGGCACGGCGTCGCCTCCGGCGTAGCGGGCCAGGGTGACGAAGAACTCCCCGCCGCCCGTTCTGCGGCGGGCCTCGATGTACTCGATCGGGTCGGGGACCCGTCGGTGTTCGGCGTTCGCCAACTCCCACGCCCAGCTGTTCACCATGTCGAGCGTGGCGCGGTAGAACCCCTCGCGCAGCGGCCGGGCAAGGGCTCGGGCGCTGCGCGGGAAGAGGTCCGCCAGTCCTCGTTCCACACAGTTGCGGGGGCGGAAGTCCCTGGTCGGGGAGGCGAGCAGGGAAGTGACGCGGTCTATCCAGCAGTGCGCGCCGTCGGGGTCGTGGCCGTGCTTGAAGGCCTTGGCTATGAGGTCGTCGAAGTGGAATCCCCACACGTACCAGTCCGTGATGAGGTCGAGTTCGTCCCTCGACGCCTGGGGGTGGGTCATGGCGGTGAACAGGGGGAAGTCGAGTGCGTCGTAGCGGGACTCGCTCCAGGCCGGCGGTGCTCCCGGGGCGAGTCCACCGGTGAACAGTCCCATCCGGCGCGCCCATGCCCGGGTGTGCTCGGCCGTCGCGTGCAGATGGGGGTTGACCCGCTCGGGGTACGGCATGAGGAACTCGGGCACCGTGAACGGGCCGAAGGCCGCGGGCCCCAGGGGGCGGACGGACCGGCCCCGGCCGCTCGGGGCGGGCGGGGGCGGTTCGTGCCGTCCACGCCATCGGGCGTCGGCGGCCAGAAACACCCGCAGTCCCTCGGCGTAGCGGTGGCAGGCCGCACGGCCTCGCCGCGGCCCGTCGGTGTCGTGCGGGGCGCGCGACGGCGCCTGGGCGATACGGGCGAAGTGCCGCAGGCGGGAGTCGAGCAGGCGTGTGAGGAGCTCGGCATGCCGGGGGGAGGGACGGAGCGGGGGCCGGACGCCGCGGCCCAAAGCCTGGCGCAGTCCCAGCACGTCGGCGAACGCCTCGGTCAGCGACGCGGCCTGCCCGGCGCAGGCCGGGTCCGTCGAGACGTCGATCCCCAGGGCGTGCTCGACCAAGTGGGCGGCGACTTCGCCGCCGCCGGCCGCGCGCTGTTGCCGCAGATACGCGATCGGGTCGAGGAACTCCCCCGGCGCGGCGTCACGGCATTGCCGGGCCAGGGCCCGGTACCGGTTCGCCAGGGCCTGGGCGAACCGGTCCGCCCAGGCGGTCGATCGGGAGGCGACGGTGCGCGGCCACAGCTCGGCGAGGCCACGACGCAGGGGATCGCCCGGGTCCGCCGGGTCGAGGCAGGCGTGCGCCGAGGCCGCGGTGAACGTGGCCAGCCAGGGTATGAGGTCATCCGCCTCGACGGAATCGACGCCCGACGCGATCCGCCGACGGACCTCCCGGTACACCTGCCATGACCAGGTGTACCAGCCCACCAGCAGGTCGAGTTCGGCGGGGGAAACGGCAGGGTGGAGGGTCCGTGCCGGAGGGACGAGGTCCGCCGGCGGCGCGGCAGGACCGATCCCGGCGGGCGGGCGGGCGTCGACCCTCGGGGGTCGGTGGTGCGGGACGTAGAGTGCCACGATTGTCTCCTCCGGGCGGGACGACACCGCGTATGCGGTGTCCGAACGGCGGGGCGGGGGGCGCTCGTGCATCGACGGGAGGAACGGCCGGCTCAGTGGGCAGGAGCCTCGGGCCGTTCCACTGCGGTCACTTCGCGCTCCCTGATCGCTGTCTCCACGGCAACGGATTCCTGACAACGAGGGGAACCGCGAGTGACCACACAGGTCACCAGAGTCACCCCGCCGTGCACAACGGCGCGTGGCGGGGGCGACGGTACGTTCGCCTCTCCGCCCGCCCGACCGCATGCCTCCCAGTGCCCCGCGCGCCCCGTCCCGCGCCCTGCCCGGACCGAGACCCGTCCCCCACGAGGCCACGGGGAAGGTAGTCCGGCGCCTTGCGCAGCAGCGGAGTGATCTCAGCAGACGGCTCACTACGGTGCCTGCCCGTGCGGCCGGCACCAGTTGATGTCGGTCTCGCTGAGCAGCGCGTGCCGGAACAGCGTGTTCGAGTGCCGAAATCCCGTTGTCGGCGTGCTGACTTCGATTGAGAATTCCCTCATGCGAAATGTCCTTACATCGGCCCAGACAGAGCGCTTTGTGGCCGATGGCTTCGTCCATCTTGAAGGTGCCTTCCCGCGCTCGTTGGCCGACGAGTGCCGTGCGTTCCTGTGGCGCGAGACCGGTCTCGACCCGGACGATCCCGCCACCTGGACCCAGCCGGTGGTGAGGCTCTGGGGTTACGCGGACGAGCCGTTTCAGCGGGCCGCCACCACGCCGCGTCTGCACGGCGCGTTCGACCAACTGGTCGGACCGGGGCGATGGCTGCCGCGCAGCGGGCTCGGCACCTTCCCCATCCGGTTCCCGCACCCGGACGACCCGGGTGACACCGGGTGGCACATGGACGCCAGCTACACGCCCGCGGGCGAGAGCGGCTACTGGCTCAACCTCCGCTCCCGCGAACGGGCGCTGCTGATGCTCTTCCTGTTCTCCGACGTCGACGCCGACCACGGGCCGACCCGCATCAAGGTCGGTTCGCACCTGGACGTGCCGACCTTCCTCGCCCCGGCGGGTGAGCGCGGCATGGACGGCATGGAACTCTGCACGACCATGGACGCGGCGGGCAGGCTCGATGCTCCGGACCGCCCGCTGGCGCTCGCCACCGGGCAGGCCGGTGACGTCTATCTCTGCCACCCGTTCCTGATCCATGCCGCCCAGCCCAACCACGGCACCCGGCCCAGGTTCATGGCGCAGCCTCCGCTGATGGCGGCCGCTCCGCTCGACCTCGAACGCGCCGACGGCGCCTACTCGCCGCTTGAGCGCGCGGTGCGGCGCGGCCTGGGCGGGGCCGACTGAGGGCATCGGCGTAAGGGCGTTGGCGCCGGCGACCGGACGTGAACCGGCCGGAGCGAGGAGGGTGGGCGGACCCGACTTCTCCGGGTCCGGTTCGGTCCGGCGCACGCCCCGGGTGCTGGCGTAACAGCCGTCAGGCCGAACGCTTCCTCGCGGCGATCCGCTGCCGGGAAGCCTCGTAGAGCACGGCGGTCGCGGCGTTCGCGGCGTTCAGCGAACTCGCCGAGCCGGTCATCGGAATGCTGACCGTGTGGTCACACAGGTCCCGCCAGGTGCTGCTCAGCCCGGACGTCTCGTTGCCGATCAGCAGCAGCACCGGCTGGGTGAAGTCGAAGTCGAAGACGTCGCAGTCCCCCTTCTCGTCGGTGCCGACCAGGACGATCGACTGCCCCATGGCCCGCTGCGCGTCGATCCAGGCCATCACCTCACCGGGCGAGGGAACGCGTATGGCCGGTACGGCGAACAGGGAACCCGTGCTCGCCCGCACGGATTTGGGGTCGTACACGTCGGCGGCGTGTCCCGACACGATGAGCCCGTGCGCCCCGAAGGCGTCCGCGGACCGGATGATGCTGCCGATGTTCCCGGGGCTGGTCGGCCGGTCGAACAGGACGCCCAGGAAGTCGTCGCCGGTGTTCAACCGGTCGAGGTCGTCGGCCGGCATCTCGATGACGGCGACGAGCTCGGGCGCGCTCTCGCCCTTCTCCCCGAGGTCCGCCAGCATGTCCGGCGCCATGGCGAACCGCTCGGCGTCGACGGACCGCAGCAGGTCCTCCGCCCACTGCGACAACGTGCGCCTGCCGTCGTAAATCAGCGCCTTGACGGGCCAGCCGTACCGGACCGCCATCGAGATTGGACGAACACCCTGCACCAGGAACTCGCGAGCTCGCGTTCGCTTGTTCCGGTTGGTCAGCAGCGACTCCCACTGCTGAAAGCGGGCGTTGCGTGAGGTGATTCGCTGGAGCGGCGGCAAGTGTTCTCCAAGGCAAGCCGGTATTGACGATGCGGGAGAGGCCAGCCTAAGAGGTTCCACGAAGGCGCCCGACATGGCGGTGGGCATCAGACGGGCGGTCGGTACGGCGATCGCGCCCACCTGCGGCCGGGCAAAGAAGACCGCACCCGCTCCGTCATGGACGCCGTGCTCGGCGGCTTGCGGACCGGGTGCGGACAGGTAGCCGATATGACCCGTGAAATCGCAGGTCAGAGGGCCTGGCCAAAGATCAGGCCTTCTTGGTCTCCCAGAAGATCTTGTCGATCTGGGCGATGTAGTCCAGTGCCTTCTGGCCGGTCGCCGGGTCGTTCGAACCCTTGGCGGCGCTGAGCGCCTTGAGGGTGTCGTTGACCAGCTGGTGCAGCTCCGGGTACTTCTCGAAGTGCGGGGGCTTGAAGTAGTCGCTCCACAGCACCGAGACGTGGTGCTTGGCCAGCTCGGCGCGCTGCTCCTTGATCAGGACGGCGCGGGTGCGGAAGTCCGCGTCCTCGTTTGCCTGGTACTTCTCCTGGACGGCCTTGACCGACTCGGCCTCGATGCGGGCCTGGGCCGGGTCGTAGACGCCGCAGGGCAGGTCGCAGTGCGCGCTGACCTTGACCTTGGGGGCGAACAGGCGGGAAAGCATGTTCAGTCCTTCCTCGTGATCGTCTTCTCAGGTGCGAGATTACTCGGTGCGGGAAGGCTTTTCTCGGGCGGCCCGGGGGTCTTAGGGCAAAAGTCCAGTGTCAGGCTGGGACTGATGGAGGATGGACCGGTGAGCGGGTCTGACCGGGGCAGGACCGGGAGGTACGGGATGCCGGAGCGGGTGCACGAGCGCGGGCCGGAGCAGGGTGAGGGCGCGGAACCGGGGCGCGAGCGGGCCGGTCTGCTGCGTGCGTTCGGGCTGGCCGAGGTCTACAACCCGTCCATGGTGCCGACGCTCCGGCCCGGCGACCAGCTCGTGGTGCAGTACGGGGCGGTGGTGCGACCCGGTGACGTGGTGGTGCTGCGGCACCCGTTCCGCCAGGACCTGCTGATCGTCAAGCGGGCGGTGCGGCGGCACGACGGCGGCTGGTGGGTCCAAGGGGACAATCCGTTCGTCGAGAACGACAGCCGGGAATTCGGGGTGGTTCCGGACGAGCTGGTCATCGCCCGCGCCTGGGTGCGGCTCCGGCCGCCCCGGGGGACTCAGCGGTCGGTCGCCGGGGTGCTCTCCTGGGCGGCGTCGGCGGTCCGCCCGGTAAGGGCCGAGCGCTCGCTCTCCAGGCGTTTGCGGGCACGGTAGGCGGCGACGTTGGCGCGGGTGGCGCAGCGGTCCGAGCAGTAGCGCCGCGAGCGGTTGGTCGAGGTGTCCAGGTAGACGTTGCGGCAGGGGGACGCCTCGCAGACGCCCAGACGGTCCACGCCCAGTTCGGTGAGCTGGAAGGCCAGGCCCATGCAGGCGGTCGCGGTGAAGCCGGCCGTGGCGTTGGCGGCGTGGTCGGCGATGTGCATGTGCCAGTCGGGGCGGCCGTCCTCGTCCCGGAACTCGTGGCCGGAGATCTGCGGGCTGACCGGGAACTCCATCATCAGGGCGTTCAGCAGGTCCACGGCCAGGACCTCGTCACCGGCGTCGGCCGCCTCGAAGACCGCGCGCAGACGGGAGCGGACCGCGCGCAGGCGGGTCACATCGCTCTCGGTCGCCCGCCGGGCGGCCTGCTGGGCGGGGCCGAAGAGCTCCCGCACGGCCTCGACCGAGGTGAGGCTGTCGTCGCCGCGCTCGGGCTGCTCGGTGTTGACCAGTCGTACGGCAAAGTCCGAGTAATAGGCCAGTTCCACTTGTAGTCCTTACGGGCGGGGGCTAGGGTGCGGGTGCATGCTCGTAGTAATGGGTCTTTCCACTACGAGGGTATTACGGCCTGGAGGGGAAGCGATGACCGATACCGTCGTCGGCGCCGATTGGCAGGCGTGGCAGAACAGTTGGGACCGTCAGCAGGAGTGGTACCTCCCCGATCGCGAGGAGCGGTTCCGGGTGATGCTCGACATGGTCGAGGCACTGGTGGGCCCCGCCCCTCGGGTACTGGATCTGGCGTGCGGTACGGGCAGTATCTCCGACCGGCTGCTCAAGCGGCTGCCGAAGGCGGAGACCGTGGGCGTCGATCTGGATCCCGCGCTGCTGGCCATCGCGGAAGGGCACTTCGCCGACGAGCCCAGGATCCGCCTGGTCCGGGCCGATCTGAAGGACCCGCACTGGACGGCGAAGCTGCCGTACGACTCCTACGACGCGGTGCTCACCGCCACCGCGCTGCACTGGCTGCACACCGAGGATCTGCGCGCGCTGTACGGGCAGCTCGGTGAGCTGGTGCGGGACGGCGGGGTGTTCCTGAACGCCGACCACATGCCGGACGCCTCCACCCCGCGGATCAACGCCGCCGAGCGGGCCTTCCGTCACGCGCGGATGGACGCGGCGAAGGCGGCCGGTGCGGTCGACTGGGCCGAGTGGTGGCAGCAGGCCGCGGCCGACCCGCGGCTGGCCGCCGCGACCGCGGAGCGCTTCGAGATCTACGGCGAACACGCCGACGGGGACACGCCCACGGCCGCCTGGCACACCCAGGTGCTGCGCGACGCGGGCTTCGCGGAGGCCCGCACGGTCTGGGCGTCGCCGACCGACGCGCTGGTGATGGCCCTGCGGTAGGGCTCGCACACGCGGACGGGGCCCGCTCCCGAGGGAGCGGGCCCCGTCCGCCATGACGCGTCGGCAGCGCCGGTGCGTCCTACAGCACCTTCGACAGGAACGACTTGGTGCGCTCGTGCTGCGGATTGCCGAGCACCTCGCGCGGGTGGCCGGACTCGACGACCACCCCGTTGTCCATGAAGACCAGCGAGTCGCCGACCTCGCGGGCGAAGCCCATCTCATGGGTCACCACGACCATCGTCATCCCGTCCGCGGCCAGGTCCTTCATGACGTCCAGGACGTCACCCACCAGCTCCGGGTCGAGCGCCGAGGTCGGCTCGTCGAAGAGCATCAACTTGGGCTCCATCGCCAGCGCACGGGCGATGGCGACCCGCTGCTGCTGGCCGCCGGAGAGCTGGGAGGGGTAGTTCCCGGCCTTGTCGGCGAGGCCGACGCGGTCCAGCAGCTTGGCCGCGCGCTCGCGGGCGGAGGCCTTGGACTCGCCCTTGACCTGGACCGGAGCCTCCATGACGTTCTCGATCGCGGTCATGTGCGGGAAGAGGTTGAAGCGCTGGAAGACCATGCCGATGTCCCGGCGGCGGGCGGCGACCTCCTTGTCGCGCAGCTCGTAGAGCTTGCCCTTGTGCTCGCGGTAGCCGACCAGTTCGCCGTCGACCGACAGCCGGCCGGCGTTGACCTTCTCCAGGTGGTTGATGCAGCGCAGGAACGTCGACTTGCCGGAGCCGGACGGACCGATCAGGCAGAAGACCTCGCGGGGCGCGACCTCCAGGTCGATGCCCTTGAGGATGTGGGCCGCGCCGTAGGACTTGTGGACGCCCTCGGCCAGGACCATGGGGCCGCCGCTGGTGCCCGGGGCGGTGGTCTTGGTGGTCTTGCTGGTCATCCGACACCTCCGGCGGAGCGGTTGGAGCCGCCGGCCAGCCGCGCCTTGACGCGCTGGAGCGGAGTGGGCGGGAGCTGGCGGCTGGAGCCGCGGGCGTAGTAGCGCTCAAGGTAGTACTGCCCGATGCTGAGCACCGTAGTGGCGATCAGGTACCAGGTGGCGGCGAGGATCAGCATCTCGACCACCACACCGGAGTCCCGGCCGACGTTCTGGGCGGCCTGTAGCAGGTCGTAGTACTGGACGGCGATCACCAGCGACGAGGTCTTCAGCATGTTGATGACCTCGTTGCCGGTCGGCGGCACGATGACCCGCATCGCCTGCGGCACGATGATCCGGCGCAGCGTCTTGCCGTGGCTCATGCCCAGCGCGTGCGCCGCCTCGGTCTGCCCCTCGTCGACGGCGTTCAGACCGGCCCGGCAGATCTCCGCCATGTACGCGGCCTCGTTCAGGCCGAGGCCCAGCAGCGCACACAGGAACGGGGTCATGAAGTCCGACCACTCGTCCTTGTAGATCGGCATGATGTCGATGTACTGGAAGACCAGGCCCAGGTTGAACCACAGGAACAGCTGGACGTAGACCGGCGTACCGCGGAAGAACCAGACGTAGAACCACGCCACGGTCGAGGTCACCGGGTTCTTGGACTGGCGCATCACGGCCAGGATCACGCCGAGGACGATGCCGATGACCATCGACAGCACGGTGATCAGCAGGGTGTTGCGCAGGCCCTTGAGGATGTCCGCGTTGAACATGTACTGGGGGATGGCGCCCCAGTTGACGTTGCCGGAGGCGAAGGCCCTGCCGAGCAGGGCGATCAGCCCGATGACGACGATCGCCGCGACCCAGCGCCCGTAGTGGCGGACCGGGATGGCTTTGATGGACTCGGGCTGGGGCGGCGGAGCGTCCGCCGGCGGCTGGGCCGACTTGTCGACGTCAACTGACACGGATGTTGCCTTTCAGCATTCGGCGGGGGTGGCCAGAGGGGACGGGACGGCTGCCGGCGGCTCAGGTGCCGCCGTTGAGCTTCACTTCCTTGACCGCCGCGTCCTTGACGTCCCACTTGTCCAGGACCTTGGCGTACGAGCCGTTCTTGATCACGTATTCCACGGCTGCCTTCAGCGCGTCACGCAGCTGCTCCTGGCCCTTGGGGACCGCGATGCCGTACGGGGCCGCCTTGAGCGGTGCGCCGCCGACCATCTGGAAGTCCTTGCCGTGGCCGGAGACCTTCACCGCGTACGCCGCGACCGGGTAGTCGCTGGAGACGGCGTCCACGCCGCCGGTACGCAGCCGGGTCTGGGCCTCGGAGTCGTTGTCGTACGCCTCGATGGAGAAGGGCTGCTCGCCGTTCTTCTCACAGGCCTTCGACTTGTCCTTGGCCAGGTCGTGCGAGACGGTGCCGCGCTGTACCGCGATCTTCTTGCCGCACAGCGTCTCCCAGCCGTCGATGCCCTTGGTGTCGCCCTTCTGGGTGTAGAGCGAGACGCCGACGTTGAGGTAGTCGATGAAGTCGACGCCCTGGCCGATCTTCTTGCCGGTGTTGCTGTCGACGCCCTCCTGGCGCTCCTTGGTGTCGGTCATCGCCGACATGGCTATGTCGTAGCGCTTGGACTTCAGGCCGCCCATGAGGGTGTCGAAGGTGGCGTTGTTGAAGTTCAGCTTGATGCCGAGCGCCTTGCTCATCGCCGCCGCGAGGTCCGGGTCGATGCCCTCGACCGCCCCGTTGGAGCGGAACTCCACCGGCTTGTAGGTGATGTCCGAGCCGACCTGGAGCAGGCCCTTCTCCTGGACGGTCTTGGGCAGCTTCTTGAACAGCGGGGCGTTGACGTTCCGGTTCTTCAGTGCCTCACGTCTGGCAATGGCCGCGTCCGTCTGGTCGCCGCAGGCGCTGAGCAGCATCAGCGAGGCGACGACCGCGGCCGCGGCGGCCACGGCTTTGCGCGACGTGCCGGTGACCGGGCGACGGGTGGTGCTTGCGGTCATGCTGAGCCTCCTGCGGGTGGAGAAGCCGACGTGCCAAAGGGCCGGGGCACGCACCTTCGGGCGTCGCGACCTGGTTGGTGACGGAATCCTGCCATCCGGACTCCGGTATTCGGACTGTCGTTCAGGTCAAAATCGGATAACGGACGGGTCGGCCGAGGTGGTGGCCTTGCGGCACAAGGGAAGCGGCGTCGCCGTGCGGGCGGGGGGAATGCCCGGTGCACTCCGGCCGTCTCGGAATCCGGACGCTACGAGAGTTGGATCTTCTGAGGTTTTCGCGTATTCCACGGTTATTGTCGGATCCTTGAACCCGAGGGTAATGAATCTGACTCGTCGGGGCCCGCGCCCGTCCGGTAGAAAGGTTCGTTACACCCCTCATCCGGGGCTCAGGGCGCGTGTGCGGCGCGCCCGGCGTTCGCACCTCCCCCTGTGCGGCGGCCATCCGCCGGTCAGGGCGCGGACGCGGTGCCCGCCCACTCCTCAACCAGGGAGTGGCCACCCTCAGAAGATTTACGAAAAAAGGGGTAAGACAAGTGGCAGCGGAGATCGTCAATCCTCGCAGCGACGGCAATACGGGCGCGGACGAAGGCGCGGGCACGGCGCCCGACGGCACCTTCGATCCGGCCTTCGCGCTGCATCGCGGCGGCAAGATGGCCATCCAGGCCACCGTGCCGGTCCGCGACAAGGACGACCTGTCCCTCGCGTACACACCGGGCGTCGCCAAGGTGTGCAGCGCCATCGCCGAGCAGCCCGAGCTGGTCCACGACTACACCTGGAAGTCCCAGGTCGTCGCCGTGGTCACGGACGGCACCGCGGTGCTCGGCCTGGGTGACATCGGCCCGGAGGCCTCCCTCCCCGTGATGGAGGGCAAGGCCATCCTGTTCAAGCAGTTCGGTGGGGTGGACGCGGTGCCGATCGCGCTCGCCACCACCGACACCGACGAGATCGTGGAGACCGTCGTCCGGCTCGCCCCGTCCTTCGGCGGCGTCAACCTGGAGGACATCTCGGCGCCCCGGTGCTTCGAGATCGAGCGCCGCCTCCAGGAGGCGCTGGACATCCCGGTCTTCCACGACGACCAGCACGGCACCGCGGTCGTCACGCTGGCCGCACTGCGCAACGCCGCCAAGCTGACCGACCGGACGCTCGGCCAGCTCCGGGCGGTCATCTCGGGGGCCGGCGCGGCCGGTGTCGCCATCGCCAAGATCCTCATCGAGGCGGGCATCGGGGACGTCGCGGTCTGTGACCGCAAGGGCATCGTCTCCGCCGACCGCGACGACCTCACCGACGTCAAGCGCGAGGTGGCCGGCTTCACCAACAAGGCCCAGCTGACCGGCTCGCTGGAGCAGGCGCTGGACGGCGCCGACGTCTTCATCGGGGTCTCCGGCGGCACGGTGCCCGAGGCGGCGGTGGCGAAGATGGCGAAGAACTCGCTGATCTTCGCGATGGCCAACCCCACCCCGGAGATCCACCCCGACGTCGCGCACAAGTACGCGGCCGTGGTCGCCACCGGGCGCAGCGACTTCCCGAACCAGATCAACAACGTGCTGGCCTTCCCCGGCATCTTCGCCGGTGCCATGCAGGTCCGGGCCGCGCGGATCACCGAGGGCATGAAGCTCGCCGCCGCCGAGGCGCTCGCCGCCGTCGTCGCCGACGAGCTCAGCGCCGACCGGGTGATCCCCTCGCCGTTCGACGAGCGGGTCGCCCCCGCCGTCACCGCCGCCGTCGCGGCCGCCGCCCGCGCCGAGGGCGTGGCGCGCCGCTGACCGCCGGAGCGTGCCGTACCTGCGACGGGCCGGGCCCGCACCCCACACGGGTGCGCGCCCGGCCCCTTGCGTGCAGGGGCGGGGTGCCCGGCCGGCGCGGCGCGGTGCGTGTCACACCCCTGCGCGGTACCGCAGCGCCCGACCGCGGCCTACGTTGGGATCATGTTTGCTGCCTATGCCGCCCGCATCGACCGTGACCAGCCGCTGAACGGCCTGGAATTGGGGGAGCGCCCCGCCCCCGAGGCACGCCCCGGCTGGACGACCGTCAACGTGAAGGCCGCTTCCCTCAACCACCACGACCTGTGGACGCTGCGCGGGGTCGGGATCACCGAGGAGTCGCTGCCGATGATCCTCGGCTGTGACGCCGCCGGTATCGACGCGGACGGCAACGAGGTCGTCCTGCACTCCGTCATCGGCCAGACCGGTCACGGGGTCGGCCCCAAGGAGAAGCCCTCCATCCTCACCGAGCGCTACCAGGGGACCTTCGCCGAGCAGGTCACCGTCCCCACCTGGAACGTCCTGCCCAAGCCGAAGGAGCTGTCCTTCGCGGAGGCCGCCTGCCTGCCGACCGCCTGGCTGACCGCGTACCGCATGCTGTTCACCAACGGCGGTGTGCGGCCCGGGGACAGCGTGCTGGTCCAGGGTGCGGGCGGTGGTGTGGCGACCGCCGCCATCGTCCTCGGCGCCGCCGCGGGCCTGCGGGTCTTCGCCACCAGCCGGGACGAGGCCAAGCGCAAGCGCGCCCTGGAGCTCGGTGCGGAGGCGGTGTTCGCCAGCGGGGAGCGGCTGCCGCAGCGTGTGGACGCGGTGATCGAGACCGTCGGCGCCGCCACCTGGTCGCACTCCGTCAAGTCCCTCAAGCCCGGTGGCACGCTGGTGATTTCGGGTGCCACCAGTGGCTTCACCCCGCCGAACGGGGAGCTCAACCGGATCTTCTTCCTGGAGCTGAAGATCGTCGGCTCGACGATGGGCAGCAAGGAGGAGCTGTCCGGACTGCTCAGCTTCTGCGCCGCCAAGGGCATCCGCCCGGTCATCGACTCGACGCTGCCGCTGGACCGGGCGCGCGAGGGCTTCGCGAAGATGGCCGAGGGCGACCTGTTCGGGAAGATCGTGCTGACGGCGTGACGGCGTGACGGCGTGACGGCGTGACGGCGTGACGGCGTGACGGCCGAGGGTGTCGGTGGCCGTGCGCCCGGGGCGGACGGTTTTCCGGGTCGGCGCCCCGCGGAGCGGTGGGCTGACGCCTCGTCATGTCTCTTGCGGTAGGGAGCTGTTGTGGGGCGAGTCGAGGACGTGCGGATCCTTCCGGCGGAGGGGCGGCCCGCCGTGCCGTGGAGCAATGGCGGCGGGGTGACCCGTGAGGTCGCCGTCCACCCGCCGGGCGCCGGCTGGGACGCCTTCGTCTGGCGCGTCAGCCTGGCCGATGTCACCCGGGACGGCCCGTACTCCCCGCTCTCCGGAGTCCGCCGGATCCTCACCGTCGTCGACGGCGACGGTCTGGAGCTCACGGTGGACGGCACCCCCCACCTCCTCCCGGGCCGCCACCGCCCGTTCTCCTTCTCCGGTGCCGCCGCCACCGCCAGTCGCCTCCTGGCCGGGCCGGTCGTCAACCTCAACGTGATGGTCCGGGAGGGGCGGGCGGCGGCGACCGTGGAGATGGTGCGGGGGAGCCGGGCGGTGGCGCCGGGCCCCGGGCGGGACGTCCTCGTGGTCGCGGTGGCCGGGGAGGTCCGGCTGGGGACGTCCGGTCCGCGGCTGGCGCGGTTCGACGCGGCGCTGCTGACCGGCGGGGGTGCCGACCCGGGGCCGGTCGAGCTGCGGGTGGACGGCGTCGCGGCGGTGATCGAGCTGATCGGTCGGCCGTAGGGCGAGCTGTCAACGAAGGTTGACGAGCGTGACGCGTCAACGTACATTGACACCATGACCGAGGCAACGGACCTCGCCGAGCGGGCGGGTGATCGGGACCCCAGGATCGGGCTGCGCGCCGTGGCCGCACTCCGGCGGTTGTTGGAGCAGCTCGAAGCCGTCCAGGTGCGCAGCGCCCGGGCGAAGGGCTGGTCGTGGCAGGAGATCGCGGCGGAGCTGGGGGTCAGCAGACAGGCGGTGCACAAGAAGCACGGGAGGGGCTGACCGATGTTCGAGAAATTCACGAAGGATGCGCGTGAGGTGGTGCGCGCTGCGGTCGAGCACGCCGGACGGACCGGCGGCGGCACGGTCGGCGAACCGGAGCTGCTCCTCGCCCTGCTGGACCGTACGGACTCGCCGGCCGCGGCGGCACTCGGCACGCTCGGCGTCCACCGGCGACGGGAATCGGTGGTCGAGGCCCTCGCGACGGTGCGCCGGCGCGGGGGGATCTCCACGGCCGATGCGGAGGCGTTGGCCGGGCTCGGGATCGACGTCGACGCGATCGTGGCACGGGTCGAGCATGCGCACGGCGTGGGCGCACTGGCCGCCGACGGGGCGGCCGGACCGCGCAAGCGGGTGCGCCGGCCCTTCACCGCGGAGGCGAGGTCGGTGCTGGAGCGCGCCCTGCGGATCGCGGTCGGCCGCGGCGAACGGCGGCTCGGCGACGAGCATCTGCTGTTGGCCCTGACCACCGGGCCGGGACCGGCCGCGGCGGTGCTCGCCGACCACGGGGCGAGCTACGCCGAGGTGCTGCGGGCGGTGGGCGAGGGGCCGGCCAGGAAGGCGAGTTGAGGGGCGGCGGGCTCCGGGTGCATGCCCGGATTCAGGCCCGGATGCAGGCTCAGGCCCAGGCCCGGAATCAGGCCCGGGCTCCGGCCCGGATTCAGGCCCAGGCCTAGGCCCGGGCCCCTGCGGCCCGGGCCTACAGGTATCCGACCTTGACCGTGCCGATGCCCAGGGTGCTGCGGCGCGGCAGGTAGCCGGCGTCGAAGACCGCGCCGAGCAGGGGTGTGAGCAGCTGGGCGAGGCGTTCGGCGCGGGAGTGGCCCAGCGCCCGCCAGGGGCCGGCGGCCAGCCGGTCCGTCATCCGCTCGATCGCCGCGCGCTCCGTGTGGGCGCGCTCGGTCGCGCTGCCGTCCGGGGCGATCCAGCCGCGGGCGGCGAGGCGGCGCCGGGCCTCGCTCCACTCCTGCGCGCTCCAGCCGCGCCCCGCGAAGTCCGCGACCGGCGCGGCGCCGACCGCGGCGAACGACACCAGTGCCTCGCACGGATCGAGCCCCCAGGTCAGCAGCGCCGCCAGATGCCCGTCGCCGCGGTGTTCGCGCAACACCGTCGCGGCCTGCCAGAGCACCAGATGGGGCGCGTCCGGCCAGGGCAGATCGCGGTTGGCGGCGGCCAGTGGCCGGGCGGCCGGGCCGGCGTTCTCGGCCGCCTGACGGGCCAGCCGGGCCGACTCGGCGAGCTGCGCGGAGTCCAGTCGGCCTCCGATGACGGAGGTCAGCGCGCGGTCCATGGCCAACAGCCGTGCGTCCAGCACCTTGGCCGGCTCGGCGACGGTCCAGATCTGCGGCACGTATCGGGAGATCAGCCGCGGGCTGAAGGAGTAGTACGTCGCGGCGACCAACTCCGGCCCGGCGGCGCCCAGCGGCGCCGTCCTCCAGGCGAAGTAGCTGGGCCAGCGGGAGGCGACGTCGTAACCGAGGTCGGCGGCGACCTGACGGGCCTCGGGGGCGAAGTACAGCGTGGCGTGCAGTGGCTCAAGCAGGTGCCACATCCGGCGGGCGACCGAAGGGTATTCCGACATCGCTTCACCTCATGGCCTTCACGAGCGTGCGCAGACAGGGAACGGAGGGGCGGGAAAGGGGAGTCGGGCCGTGGTCCGGAGCACGGGGCCCGGTTCGCGGCGTCGGACGGCTGGCTCCGCTGCTACCCGGTGCCGACGAAAAGCCGTGCGAAATAGTGCCTTCCCTGATTACGCCGCGTGAATCCAGCCCGGTGAAGGCAACTCTGCGTAGTGGGGAGCGGGTTGAGGTGGGCGGGGGTGGCCGTGCGGGGTGGGAGCGCGGTGGAAGCCGGGTGGCCGGGCGGGGTGGAAGCGCATGGGTAGGGGACGCGAGGGCGGCCGCGGGGGCGAGGGCCCGGGGCGACCTGGTGGGTGACCGGGTGACCTGGGGGCGAGCGGTCGGTTCGGGCGCGGATATTCGGTCGAGCGGCAGCGACCCGAGCACCTATCGTGACCCGGCCGGCGGTCCAGAAGGCCGTTGGGACCGTTGTGAGGAAGAGAGAGCACCCGATGTCGCACCACGGATGGGCCGACGAGGGGTACGGCCCCGTCGCGGACGAGTTCGCCCGGAACTTCACCGAGCGAGGTGAACTCGGCGCCGCCGTCACCGTGTTCGTGGGCGGCCGCAAGGTCGCCGACCTGTGGGGCGGTACCGCCGACGACCGGACCGGACGGGCCTGGGAAGAGGACACCGTCCTACCGGTCATGTCCTGCGCCAAGGCGGTCATCACCGTCTGCGCCCTGCTGCTAGTCGAGCAGGGGCGGCTGGATCTCGACGCGCCGGTGGCCGCGTACTGGCCGGAGTTCGCGCAGCACGGCAAGGAGCGGATCACCACCCGTCATGTGCTCGCCCACACCGCCGGGATCCCGCTCGTCGAGAAGCGGTTGAGTTTCGCGGAGGTGACCTCCTGGACGCCGGTGATCCGTGCGCTGGAGGAGCAGCGGCCGCTCTGGGAGGCCGGCGACGCCTACGAGTACCACGCGCACGTCTACGGCTTCCTCGTCGGCGAGGTCATCCGGCGGCTCACCGGGCTCACCCCCGGTGCGTACTTCCGCAAGGCCGTCGCCGACGACCTGGGGTTGCGCACCTGGATCGGCCTCCCGGAGGAGGAGGTGGCGGGGATGGCCCGGCTCGTCGAGGCCGAGGGGCGGCCGGCCCTGCCGGACGCCGACTCGCTGCCCATGCGGGCGCTGACCATGAACGGCGTGCTGCCCTTCCCCGGCCTCGACGACCCCCGCGGCTACAACGCGCCCGCACTGCTGACCGCCGAACTCCCCGGTGCCGGCGCGGTCTCGTCGGCCCGCAGCCTGGCCACGCTCTACGCAGCGGTGGCGACCGGTGTGGACGGCGCGGCGCGGCTGCTCTCCGAGGACACCGTCGCCGACGCGGTCCGGCCGCTGTCCGGCGGCCCCAGTTGGTCGGGGCTCCCGGACTTCGGAGCACGCCACGGCTCCGGCTTCCTCCTCGACTCGCCGTTCCGCCGGCTGCTCGGCCCGCGTTCCTTCGCCAACAGCGGAGCGGGCGGTCAATTCGCCTTCGGCGACGACGAGTTCGGCGTGGGCTTCGCCTACACCGCCAACATGATGGGCGGCAGCGGTGACCAGCGGGCCGTGCGGCTCATCGGAGCGGTGCGGGAGTGCGTGGGCGCCGGGACGGCACAGTGAGCCGACGCGCCCGCGCGGAGGGCTGAGCGTACGGCCCGGTGGCGGCGGGGCTTGAGCGTACGACCACGGTGGCGGGGGCGGACTTACGCCCACGGTGACGGGGCTTGTGCTTACGGGCGCGGTGACGCGGCCCGTGCCTACGGGCGCGGTGGCGGGGGCTGCGCGTACGGCCGCGGTGGCGGGGGCGGTGCCGGTGGCGGTGCCTGTGGCGGTGCCTGTGACTACGGCCACGGTGGCGGGGCGGGTGCGCGTGGAGGGCGCGTCCGCCCCGCCGTGGTGGGCATGGCGGCCGGCGGCCGCACCGTGGCTGGTCGTCGGCTACTCGTCCGGGTCCGCGGAGGAGGCGTACTGCTCGGGATGCCGCAGCAGTGCGCCGATGTGGGCGGCGGCCGTGGACAGCCTGCGGCGGGACTCCTTGAGCTGCTCGGCCGTCACGCCGTGGTCGCGCGCCGCGTCCCGCAGGTCGTCGCGGAAGCGGTCCAACAGCCGGTCGAAGTCGCGGGTGGGGTCACCGCTGGTCGGCTCGTGCACCCACTCCGGGGCCGGCGGGGCCTCGGTCACCGGGCCTTCCTGGCTGCCGTCCTTGGTCAGGTCGATGCGCTCGACCGTCACCCGGGTCGCCCCGTCGGCGTCCCGGCCGCGACCGGCGCCCTCTCCGCCGGTGCCCCGGGCCTCGCCGGACCAGTCGCCGGTGAAGCGGCCGACCTCGCGGGAGACCTCGGACAGCGCCTCGCGCACCGCGCCGGACCAGTCGCCGGAGCGCACCGCACCCTGGGTCTGGTCCTGGATGCGCTTGATGACCCGTTGGACCTCCTCGTGGGCGAAGACCTGCGCGTCCCTGGCCTGCTTACGGGCCCGCTGGGCGTCCTGCCGGGCCCGCTTGCTCTCCTCCTTCGCCCGCCGCGCCTGCTCCTTCCACTCGTCCTTGGCGCGCCGGAACTCCTCCTTCGCCTGCCGCCAGGCCTCCTTGTCGCCGAAGGCGCCGTCGAAGTAGTCAGAGGCCTCCGGGAAGGGGCGGCCGGTGGCCTTCTTCCCGGGCCCCTCCTCGCCGGCGCTCCGCCCGGCCCGCCCGCCGGAGCCCGCGCGGGCGTCCCGGGAGGCCTCCCGGATCTCCCGGCGCAGATCCCGCGCCGAACCGCTCACGTCCTCCCGGATGTCGGAGGCGAGCGCGGCGACCGACTCCCTGATCTCCAGTTCCAGATCGGCCAACTCGCCGCCACGGTCGGCCAGTTCGGCCCGGCCGGCTTCGGTGATCGAGTAGACCTTGCGGCCGCCCTCGGTCGCGTGCGTCACCAGGCCCTCGGCCTCCAGCTTGGCCAGTCGGGGGTAGACCGTGCCGGCGGAGGGGGCGTACAGACCCTGGAAGCGCTCCTCCAGGAGGCGGATGATCTCGTAGCCGTGCCGCGGGGCCTCGTCCAGCAGCTTGAGGAGGTAGAGCCTGAGGCGGCCATGGGCGAAGACGGGGGGCATGCTCAGAGCACCTTCTTCTCGGCGGGCGGGTCGCTGGGGGAGTCCTCGGACGGGCCGGGGGCCGGTCCGCCGTCGGGGGCTCCGCCGAGGTCACCCCGCCCATTGTCCTCGTCGTCACGGGTGGGGCGGCGCACCAGGGTCAGGCTGCCGGAGACAGAGGTGACCTTCAGCGAACCGGTGCCCGCGCCCAGCGAGCCGGTGATCTTCTTGGTGCCCCAATGGCCGCTGACCCGCAGGTCGTCGAAGGCGTTGAAGACCGTGCCGGACGTGGTGTTGGCCTCCACCCGGGCGTCGGCCGGGTCGGGCAGCCGGATGGCGACCTCCCCGGAGACCGTCGTCAGCGTGATGTCGGCACCCTTCGCCGGGTCCAGGTCCAGGACCATGTCGCCGCTGACCGAGTCGGCGCGCACCCCACCGCCCGCGCCGTCGATGACCGTCAGATCGCCCGAGACGGAGTTGAACCGCAGGTCACCGGTGAGCGACTGCGCCTCGACGTCGCCCGAGACGGTGTCGGCCCGGACCGCGCCGGTGAGCCCGACGAGCGTGCTGTTGCCGGAGGCGCCGTGGACCTCCGTACGGCCGGAGATGCCGGAGACGACCGTGCTGGCACTGATCGCGCCCACCTCCACCCGGGTGTCGGCCGGCACCGTCACCGAGACCACCGCGCTGCGGTTCCACCCCCTGCGGTCGAGGAACTTCAAGAAGCCCTGCCACGGGAGGTCGTCGTAGCTGACGGAGAGCGTGCCGTCGGTGCAGGAGACGGTGAGCGGCGGGCCGTGCAGCTCGCTGATCTCCAGGCGGGCGGGGCCGCCGTCGGAGGTGCCGACGACGTTGACCGTGCCGCCGAACACGCGGACATGGAGCGCGGTGACGGGGTCCGTGATCTCCAGCGTGCGTGGTTCGGCCACCCGCATCGGATTCTGTGACCACGCGGCCTGAGCTGACATTCCTGGCCTCCCCTGGGTAGCCGTGCAACGCAACATATCGCGTCCTCGATAGACACGATATATCGCGGCTTGCGGAAGTCAAGCGGCTCCGGCCCTGACCTGCCCTTGTCGCTTCCCCTAGGGGTATCGCCTCTTCCGTCAGCCCTTCTCCGTTCCCCTCACGCCCCTCGCGCCCCTGCTGCCCGGCCCAGCCCGGCCCGGCCTGGTCCCGCCCGGTCCCGTCCGGTCCCGTCGGGTACGCCCGCCCCCGGTCTACTCCTCGTCCTCGTCGTCCAGCCGCGCCAGCCACGTGGCCAGCCGCTCCACCGGCACTTCGAAGTCCGGGTTCAGATCGACGAACGTGCGCAGCTGATCGGCGAGCCAGGCGAGGGTGACCTCCTCCTCGCCGCGCCGGTTCTCCAGCTCCTCGATGCCACGGTCAGTGAAATACACGCGCTCTCCACCAGGGGTCAGGGGACATTCCCGGCCAGGATAGGCAGGCCCACGGACCTCTCGCGCCACAGGCGCCCGGCGGCTAGCCTGATCACCTGTCAACGGTCCTGCGGCAATTGGGGAATTGCCGTCCAGGGGGAGCAGGAGGCCGTGATGCAAGATCGTGCGCAGCGCATCGAACTGCCCGACGGTACGGAGGTCTGGGCCCGGGTCTCCCGGCTGGACGCCCCCGGGCTCGACGGGGCGGACGGGGACTGGGCCGACGAGGATTTCGAGGACGTGGGCGCCTGGGACGCGCTCGGCGCCCGCGTCGAGGGGCTCCGCGAACTGGTCGGCGGGGTCGCGACCAGCGTCCGCCAGGCCACCGAGCGGGTCGCCCCGCACGAGACCAGCGTGACCTTCGGCGTGGAGCTCTCGGCCAAGCCGGGCAAGGCCATCGCCCTGCTCGCGGACGGCGAGGCGAAGTCCAGCCTCTCCGTGACGCTCACCTGGCGCCGTGACAACGGGGCCCCGTCGCCGGAGGAGCGACACCGAGCACCCGCCGACCGCCGGGAGCCCGACGACGCGGACCGCTGATGGCGCCCCCCGAGGCAGCCGCCGGCCGCCGCGCCGACCGCGCCCGGTACGCACAGCTCCTCGACCACGCCGGGCGCACCACCGTCGGACTGCGCGCCGCGCCGGACGCGACCGACGGCCGGCTCTGGGGCAGCGGTGTGCTGATCGCGCCGGGATGGGTCCTGACCTGCGCACATGTGCTCTCCGAACGCGACGGCCGGCCCCGCGGCACGGGCTGCGGCGGGGCCGCCGGGGCGATCGGCGTCGTCGGGGCCGCGTTCGGCGGCCGGGTGGTCGCCGCCCGCCCGGTGTACGACCTGAGCCGGCCCGCGCCGGAGGCCGGGCCCGCCGCGGCCCGCGCCGACCTCGCCCTGGTCCGCCTGCTCGACCCGGAGGCCCCGCACCCTTGCGCCTGGCTCAGCGACCAGCCGGCGACGCTCCTGGAGGACGCCTACATCTTCCGCGGCCACGAACAGCCGGGCGGGGCGGAACGCGTCATACGCGAGTCGGACGGCGGGCCCGGCGCCCACGGCACGGCCGGCAACCGGGGCGCCCCCGCCGCGCCCGCCGTTCCGGCGGAACCTTTCATCGCGGTCCGCTTCGGCGCCCGGGACGCCCGCGGGCTTCAGTTCGGCAGCGACGTCCGGGTGACGCCCGGGGCGTCCGGCGGGCCACTGCTCGACTGCGACCGCGGCGAGGTGGTCGGCATCGTCAAGGGCCGCCACCAGCAGGACCACGTGGGGCTCGCGGTGCCGGTCACCGCGCTGCGCGGGCTGGGCCCGGAGCATCTGGTCGCGGGCGCCGAGGGCCTCGGCCCCGACCCGTACCACGCGCTCACCGGCCTGCACGACCGCTGGCACTGGGCCGGCCAGGACCTCGGCCGGGCCGACGGGCCCACCTGGTTCGACGCCCAGCACGCGATCATGGCGGGCCGCGGCCGGCTGTGGGGCGTACAGGAGCGGCTTCAGGCGCTCGACCTGCTCGCCCGGCTGCCCGCGCCGCGCAACCCGCTGGCGGTGGAGGCGGCGGTCGCCGAAGTGCTGGAGCGCGGCGAGCGGCCCGGTGCCTGGTCGCTGCGCACCTGGCGGGACGGCCACGGCGCGCTCTACCAGGGCAGCGACCCGTACACCGAGCTGCGGGCCTTTGTGCACTATCTGCGGATCGTGGCCCAGGTGACCGCCGACGAGGTGCGCGACGTACCGGGCGAGCGGGCCGGGGCGGTACGCGAAGAGGCCGCTCGGCTGGCCGAGTTCGTCCAGGCCAAGGCGGTGGTGCTGCAACCGCAGGACCGCCGCAGGATCGGGCCGGTGCGCCGCCGGCCGCGCTCCGTGCTCGTCGAGTTCGAGCCGCTCTACTACGACGAGGGCGGAGAGGAGCTCTACAACTGGTCGGTCAGCGAGGGCTACGGCCAGGGGCAGTGGCTGCGGGTGGACGTCCAGGAGTCGGCCGGCGGGGTGCCCTTCGAGCGGGCGGAGGAACAGGTGCGGCAGCGGCTCGGCGGGCGGCTGCTGCGGGCCGACGGCGCCGCCGGTCCGGGCGCCCGGGTGCGCCTGGAGGTCGCCGTTCCCGAAGGGCGCTGGCACACCGCCGCCGGCCAGTGGCAGCTCGCCGCCTCGACCCGGCGCACCGCCCGGCTCCGCCCGGTGGGCCCCGGCCGCGCCGTGGTCCTGCGCGACCAGGGGCGGCGGCGCGAACCGGTCGACCCCGGCTGGCTGCGCCGCTGGCAGGGCATCACCGCCGCCCCCGCCCTGCGGGCGCTGCGCGTCCCGCCGTCCGCGGGCGCCGGCGCGCGCCCGGGCGCCGGCTCGGCCGAGGCGATCTGGCGGCTGCTGGAGACGGCGGACGACGGGGCGCTGCCCGCGCTGTGCCACACGGTCGCCGACGGGTTCGGGCTGGACGCGGTCGGCGCCGCCCTGGACACCGGCTTCCCGGCCGCACTGTGGCCGGCCCGCGGCCATGGCGAGGAGCGGGCGTGCGACGCCTCCTGCGAGGAGTTCCACCGCGGGGTCCGGGAGTTGGTGCAGGGCTCCGGCGGTGTGACCCGCCTTCCCGAACTGGTCCGGCAGCTGCGGGCGAAGGCCGCGGAGGCCGCCGAGGAGGGCACGCACTGGGCCCGCGACCTGGTGTTCCTCTACGACGATCCGCAGGACCCGATACCGCAGTTGTACACCGATCGGCCCCAGGAGTCGCCGCGATGAGGCGGTACGGAGCCGCCCCACGGCGCGCCGGGCGTCGCATGCGCCCCGCACGCTTCGCACGCGCCCGGCGCCCGCCCCCTGCCCCAGGGCGTGCGGCAGGTCAAGTGGCGTCCCGCGCACGGCACTTGAGCACCCAGCCGTGCCACGGCGTGAGACCGGAAACCGCCCCGTGCGCTTCCGTACGGAGGGGTACTGTCATAGCGTCGTGGAAGACTTGTTCGTGATGACGTAATGGCGTGAGTGTGCGTGGCGGACGCGGGGGAGGGCCGGGGCGGATGCCGACGTCTCCGGCGGCCCTCCGGTCCATCGCTCCTGACCGATGCCGGGCCGGCGACGAGGAGTTCCGACGTGAGCGACTGGCTCATCTACCGTGGCGCGGGGGCACCGCACGACGGAATTGAGCACCTTCCGCCGCCACCCCCATGGCGTGATTTCGACGGCGGGCCCCTCGTGGCGCCGCCCGCCCCGCTCGACCCGTCCTCCGAGCGCAGGCTCGGCGTGCAGCACCGCGAGGCCAGCCACCACCGCCCCGGTGAGACCGAGCGCGAGCTGGTCAACGCCGCGCTCTACCTGCGCAGGCCGCTGCTGGTGACCGGTGCGCCGGGCAGCGGCAAGAGCACCCTGGCGCACTCCGTCGCGTACGAACTCGGCCTGGGCCGGGTGCTCGGCTGGCCGGTCGTCAGCCGCAGCACGCTCCGCGACGGCCTGTACGACTACGACGCCATCGGCCGCCTCCAGGACCTACAGATAGCCCGCGCCGCCCCGGACGCCTCCGGGACGGGTGCCGCGGCCGCCGGCGGTCCGACCGGCGAACCCGGCGGCGGCATCGGCCGCTACATCCGCCTCGGCCCGCTGGGCACCGCGCTGCTGCCCGCCGCCCGGCCCCGCGTCCTCCTGGTCGACGAGCTCGACAAGAGCGACATCGACCTGCCCAACGACCTCCTCAACGTCCTGGAGGAGGGGGAGTTCAGGATTCCGGAGCTGGAGCGGCTGGCCGGATCCGCCCCCGAGGTGGAGGTGCTCAGCGACGACGGCGCGCGGGTGACGGTCCGCGACGGCCGGGTGCGCTGCCGCGCCTTCCCCTTCATCGTCCTCACCAGCAACGGCGAACGGGACTTCCCGGCGCCCCTGTTGCGCCGCTGCATCCACCTCCACATACCGGTGCCCGACAAGGAGCGGCTCGCCGCCATGGTGCGGGCCCACTTCGGCGAGGGGGCCGCCGAGCGCTACGAAGCGGTGATCGACCGCTTCCTGGACCGCGAGCCCGGCGATGTGCGCGCCGTCGACCAGCTGTTCAACGCCATCCACCTCACCCAGCGGGCGGGCTGGACGGACCAGGACGAGGAGGAGACCCGACGGCGCCTGACGGCGGAGCTGATGCGGCCTCTCGATCGGACGAGGTGAGTGCGGTGCCGCCCGGGGAGCCCGGTACCGGCCCCCTCGACGAGCTGGTCGCCCGCCTGACGGCGGCGGGGCTGCCGGCCGACGCCCGCTCGATGGCCGACGCCCTGTGGCTCGCCCAGTGGATCACCCCGGGCGAGCGGCCGGCCGAGGGGACCGGGGGCACCGGCCTGGGCCGTACCGACGGACCGGACCGTACAGATCCGGCCACTTTCCGAGTGGGATCGACCCCGGAGGATCCGGCGCGTGGCGGCGGACCGCCACCGCCCGGCAGCGCCCCGGAGGCGCCGGCGGAGGACGACCCCGCCCTCCGGAACATCGCCCGGCGCCGGGCCGCCGACCTGCTGCCCGCCCAGGACGAGCGGTCCCTCGACCCGGACCGCCACCGCCTCGGCGAGATCGCCGTCCCGATCGCCTCCGCCTTCCCGGGCCTGCTGCCGCTACAGCGCGCACTGCGCCCCGTCCAGCGCTACCGCCCGCCGGCCGCCCCGATCCGCCGCACGCTCGACGAGCCCGCCACGGCCGAGCTCTCCGCCCACGCCGAAATGATCATCCCGGTGCTGCGCGGGGTGCACCGCCGCGCCGCCGCACTGCGGCTGCTGATGGACGGCTCGTCCTCGATGGCCGTCTGGGAGCAGATGCTGCACGACCTCCGCCAGGTCTGCGAGCGGGTGGGCGCCTTCCGCGACGTCACGGTGCACTACCTCCACCCGCACGGCCCGGACGTCGGCGTCACCGTGGCCCCGGGCCCCGGCCATCCGCTGCGCCCCGCCGACCAGCTGCACGACCCCACGGGCCACCACCTCACCCTCGTCCTCAGCGACTGCGCCGGCCCCCTCTGGCGGGACGGCCGGATGCAGCGGCTGCTCTACCGCTGGGCGGCCGACGCCCCGCTCGCGGTCGTCCAGCCGCTGCCCCAGCGGATGTGGGGGCGCACCCTGCTGCCCGCCGTCGCCGGCACCCTCGTCCGCCGCCAGGGCCCCTACCAGGCCCTCGACTTCACCCCCGCCAGACGCCGCCGGCGGTCCCCCGCGGGGCCTGCCGCAGCCGTCGGCGCACCGCCCGGGGCGCCGCGTGAACGCGCCGTACCGGTGCTGTCCGCCACCCCCTCCGCCCTCAGCTCCTGGGCCCGGCTGGCCGCCGCCGACGCCGGCCTCTCGCTGCGCGGCGCCGCCTCCGTCGTCCGCGCCGACCACGGCGCCGGAGCCCCGGCCGGCCCGCCGGCACGGCCCGGACCCGGCGAACCGGCCCGGATGGTGCGCGAGTTCGACCAGCAGGCCTCGCCCGCCGCCCGGCTCCTCGCCGTCCACCTCTCGGCCGTGCCGCTGGCCCTGCCCGTCATCCAGCTCGTCCAGCGCGCGATGCTCCCGCAGACCGGCCCGGCCGAGCTGGCCGAGGTGCTGCTCAGCGGACTGGTCGTGCAACTCCCCGCCGAGGAACGGCTGTCGGAGGAGACGGCCGCGGCCACCGGCCCCTGGTACGACTTCGTGCCCGGCGTCCGCGACGAACTCCTCGGCCGGCTCAGCGCGGGCGAGGCAGCCCTGGTCCTCAAGCACTGCTCGCTCTACATCGAGCGCACCTTCGGACGCAGCGCCCGCAACTTCCCGGCCGTCGCGGTCGCCATGCTCTCCGGCAGCGGCCGCGAGCCGGAGAGCGGCCAGCGCGCCGTCCCCGAACCCTTCGCCCGGGTCTCCGAACGCGTACTGCGGCGCTTCGAACCGGCGCTGCGCCCGCCCGACCGGCGCCCGTACGCCTCCGACGGCCCGGCCGCGGAGGGCGCGGCCCTCCTGGAGCGCTACGAGCAGGACCGCGCCGTCCGCGACCTGATAGCGGCCGTCCGCCTGCTGCGCGCCGCCACCGAACGCCTGCCGCTGGCCGGTACCGACCTCGCCCGCGCCCTGCTGCACGCCTGGACGAAGTGGCGCCAGCCGGACGCCCTGGAGGAGGCGGAGCGCGCGGTCCGGGCCGCCGAGGCCGCCGGCGGGGACGACGCGACCGGCGAGGCCGAGCGCACCCGGGCGCTGATCGTGCTCGGTCGGGTCGCCCACGCCCGGGCCCGCGAACGCCGCTCCGCCGGCACCCCGTCCGAGGAGCGCACCGCCCTCACCGAGGCCGCCCGCCATCTGCACGCCGCCTGTGGACTGATGAGCCTGCTCGACCCCCGCGTCCTGGAGAGCATGGTGCTGCGCACCGAGGTCCTGCGGAGGCTGGCCGCCCTGCCGGAGCCGGCCGCGGGCCAGGACCCCCTCGACGAGGCCGAGCGCTCCCTCACCACCCTCCTCGACCAGTGGCCCAGCGGCGAGCAGGTCCCCGGAGAGGCCTATGCCGCCCGGGGCGCAGTACTGCTCGACCAGGCCCGGCGGGTCGCCGACCTCCCCCTGGCCCACACCCGGCAGGGAACTGCCCCCACCCCCGGGAGCCCGCGCTCGGCGGCGGCGCTGGCGGTCCGCGCCGCCGACGACCTCGACACCGCCACCGTCCTGCTGCGCCGCCGCGGCAGCGCCGCCGACCGACTGGTCTGCGAGACGCTGCTCGACCTGGCCGCGGCCCGCCAGCTGCACGGCGGCGCGGCACTGCCGTCCGTGCTGCCCACCCTCGAACGCGCCCGGGAGATGGCCCACGCCCTGGACGACCCGGTCCTGGAGGCCGACAGCCTGCGCCGGACGGCCGCCGCCCAGCGCGCCGTCCACACCCGCACGGGCGCCCCGGCCGCCCTGGACGCCGCCATCGCGGCGCTGGCCGCCGCGCTCCGCCTGACCGTGCCCGATTCCCCCGAGCACAGCTCGCTGCTCGCCGAACGGGGCGCGGCACTGCTGCTGCGGGCCCGCCTGGAGCCGCCCGGTGCCGGCACCGGCTCCACCGGAGCGGCCGGTGCCGCGCCGCCCTCGGAGCTGGGCAAGCGGCTGGCCAACGAGGCGGTGCACGTGCTGCGCGAGGCATTGGCCAGGGTCGCGCCGACGGACCCCGACCTCGGCAGCCACCGGCTGCTGTTCGGCCGCGCCCTGCGGCTGCGGTACGAGCGCCAGCCCTCGCTCGCCGATCTGCACGAGGCCGACTGGGTCCTGGAGCTGGCCGCCCGCGGTGCGGACGTCCCGGACGCGGTCTGCGCCGAGGCCTGGCTCGAAGTGGGCGACGTCCAGCTGCTGTTGGACCGCCGCTTCGACTCCCTGGAGCGCCACGACCGGGCCGCCGCGTGCTACCGCCGGGCCGCCGCGGCCGCCGGCCGGGCCGCCGCGGCCGCCGGCCGGGCCGGCAGCGCCGTGCTGGCCGCCCGCGCCCACCACCGACGCGCCCAGGTGCTGGAGGTCACCGCGGGCCCCCGCTCCGCGCTGCACGCCTACCGTGAGAGCTGGGAACAGTGGCAGCACGCCGCCGAGGACACCGGCCCCGAGGCCCAGCGCACCCGCGCCCGTATGCGCGCCCTGGAATCCACCGCCTGAGCGCCCGGCGCCCCGGTCGGCTGCCTGGCCGTCCGCCGCCCACCCGTGTTTCCGTGGACGGGAGTTCGGGAACACCACCGTCCAGCCGGCCAGAGGAGAGCAGCGTGGCGACCACCCCCCGCACCGAACCGGCCACGACCGCCCTGTCGGAGCCGTCGGCGGAGCCGTTGCCGGACTTCGCCGGGGTCGATGTGGCCGTTCTGGCGGCGCGGACGGACCACACGGTGCTCGGGGACGTGGCGGCGCTGCTGCTGCGCAACTGGCCCGCGGCGGAGGACGCCGTGGCGTACTACGAGGACGGTCCGGGAAAACTCCTGCACTGACGAGCTCGGGGAGCCCTCCCGCCGTTGCGGCGTGCGGGAGGTGGTTTTTGGGCAAACGCGCAAGGAAACCGGCCAGTTGTCACGGGAATTCGATTCTTCGATCGAGGGCCGAGTCATGTACCAGGAAAAGGGCGGGAGTTGACGGCGGGCGTTGTCGAGACGTCGGCCCCGTACCTCGATGCAGGCGTACGGGGGCAGGGGGCGGCGCGGTGGCGGGAGAGACGACCGACCGGACCGCTGTCGTGCCCTTCCGGCAGTTCGTCCTGAAGGTCCACAGTCGCTGCAACCTCGCCTGCACGTACTGCTACATCTACGCCGGCCCCGACCACAGCTGGCGCACCCGCCCGCAGACCGTGCCGCCCGCCACCGTCCGGCAGACCGCCTTGCGCATCGCCGAACACGCCCGCGCCCACCGACTGCGCGAGGTCCGCATCGACCTGCACGGCGGCGAGCCGCTGCTCACCGGCCCCGGCCCGTTGCTCGCCCAGGCCGCCGCCGTCCGCGCCGCCCTGCCGCCCGGCTGCACCGCCGACTTCGGCGTACAGACCAACGGCACCCTGCTCACCCAGAGCATGATCGACACGCTCGGCGCGGCCGGCTTCCGGCTCGGTCTCAGCCTCGACGGCGGCACCCCCGGACTCAACCGGCGCCGCCTCGACCACGCCGGACGGCCCTCCTGGCCGGCGGTCTCCCGCGCCGTCGACCTGCTGCACGAGCGCCCCGACACCTTCGCCGGCATCCTGTGCACCATCGACGTCACCGCCGACCCCACGGAGGTCTACCGCTCGCTGCGGGCACTGGACCCCCCGATGCTCGACTTCCTGCTGCCGCACGCCAACTGGTCCAGCCCTCCGCCGGCCACCGCGGGGAGGAACCCCCGGTCGGCCCCCCTCGGGCCGGCCGGCCGCACCCCGTACGGCGACTGGCTGTGCACCGTCTTCGACCTGTGGTGGGACGGCGGGCCCGGGCCCCGGGTGCGGGTGTTCACCGAGATCCTCGGTCTGCTGCTGGGCCGCCCCAGCTCCAGCGAGGCGGTCGGCCTCTCCCCGGTCGTCGCCCTGGTCGTCGACACGGACGGCGCCATCGAACAGGTGGACTCGCTCAAGTCCGCCTACGAGGGCGCCGCCGCCACCGGACTCGACGTCTTCCACCACAGCTTCGACGAGGCCCTGGCCCACCCCGGCATGGCCGCCCGCCGACGCGGCCGGGACGCGCTCGCCGCCCAGTGCCGGAACTGCGCCCTGGTGGAGGTGTGCGGCGGCGGGAACTACGCCCACCGCTACCGCGCGGACTCCGGCGGGTTCACCAACCCGTCCGTGTACTGCGCCGACCTGGAACGCCTGATACGCCACATCGCCGCCCGGCTGGACGCCACCATTTCACTCAACTGACCGGCACCCAACATGACCTGACGCACTGTCGCCATGCGGAGCGACACTTGGGCTATCGTGCGAAAGAGCCAGGGCGTGCCCGATGAATCAGCCTCTGCACGCGCGCACCATCGCATCTCAGGGAGACGGTCGCATGGTCGATCAGTCCATTTCTTCTGGTTCTTCTGGTTCGTCTGGTTCCGCTGCTTCTTCTGGTTCGCCTGGGGCTTCGGATTCTGCCGGCTCCGCTGGTTCCTCCGGCGCTGCCGGTGCGTCGGGCCGGCGCGGCTCCGCCGCGGCCCACGAGCACATCACCATCAGCTACGCGGGCTTCGCCCGTCCGTGGGCCGCATGGATCTCCCACCAGCTGGAGCAGCAGGGCCACGGCACGACCCTGCTGCGCTGGGACCCGCAGGTGGACACCGCGCTGGCCGAGGAGCTGTCGGGACTGCTGGAGGCCGAGGGCCGGCTGCTGATGGTGCTGGACGACTGGTACTTCCGGCTGGGCCCCAAGACACCCGAGGAGTGGACGGCCGCGCTGCGGGAGGTGGTGCCCCCGCACTCCGACCGGTTCGCCGCGGTCAGCGTGGCCACCCAGAGCCTGCCGGCCACCGCCTCCCTGCTGCGCCCCACCGACCTCCGCGACCTGGACGCCCGTGAGGCCAACCGCCGGGTGTTGCAGCGGCTGGGCATCACGGCGCCGGCCCGAACCGCCGACGAGAACGCCCCCGGCGAGCCCCGTTTCCCGAACAACCCGCCCGAGATCTGGAACATCCCCCGCCGCAACAACCGCTTCACCGGCCGCGACAGCGTGCTGGAAGCGCTGCACGGCAAGCTGGCCGGCCCGGGGGTGACCTCGGGGCCCCCGATGGAGACCCGGATCGCGCTCTACGGCACCTCCGGCGTCGGCAAGAGCCAGATCGCCGCCGAGTACGCCCACCGCTTCGGCAACGACTACGACGTGGTGTGGTGGATCAGCGCCACCAACCGTGGCGCCGCCCGCGAACAGCTCGCCGAACTCGCCACCCGGCTCGGCCTCCCCGTGGGCCGCGAGCTGGGCGACCGCATCCGCGCCGTCCACGAGGCGCTGCGCATCGGCCGCCCCTACGGCCGCTGGCTGCTGATCTTCGACAGCGCCGACGACATGGAGCAGATCGAGGACCTGATCCCCGACGGCCGCGGCCACGTCCTGATCACCACGCTCACCCGGGACTGGTCGGGCTCCGGCAGCGCCCAGGAGATCGAGGTCCTGCCCTTCACCCGTGTCGAGTCCGTCGCCTACGCCCGCCGGCGCGCCCCGCGACTCACACCGGTCGAGGCCGACATGCTCTCCGAAGCCGTCCAGGACCTGCCGCTGCTGCTCGCCCAGACCGCCGCCTGGCTCGACGCCAACCCGATGTCCCCCAAGGAGTACATCGAACTGATCCGCCGCGGCGAGCCCAGCCTCGTCGGCATCCGGATCTCCTCCGACTACCCCATGGCCTTCCAGACCAGCTGGGCCATAACGCTCAACACGCTGCGCGAACGCAGCCCCGCCGCGGTCGAACTCCTCAAGCTGTTCGCGTTCTTCGCCCCGGACGCCATCCCGGTCCCGATGCTCGCCAAGGCCCGGCGCGGCGACCTGCCCGAGCACCTGGTCGACCTGGCCGCCGAGCCGATCAGCTGGAACACCGCGCTGCGCCGGCTGACCGAATCCACCGCGGTACGCCTCGACTACCAGGTCTCCCAGGACTCCGACCCGGCCGTGGAGACCGCGCAGATGCACCGGCTCTACCACCGGTTCCTGCGCAGCGACATGACCGAGGACGAGCGCGACCTGATGGCGGAGACCGCCTGCCGGGTGCTGGTCACCGCCGACCCCCAGAACCCCGCCGACACCCGCTACTGGGAGCGCTACGCCGAACTCATCCCGCACCTGGAGCCGGCCGGTGTCCTCGACAGCCCCGAGCCGGCCGTCCAGCAGCTGCTGCTCAACTGCATCGAATACCTGCGGGTGCGCGGCGAGTACCGGATCGGGCTGCGGCTGTGCGAACAGTTCATGTCCCGCTGGCGCACCCGGCTCGAACCGACCCAGCGCACCATGCTCGTGCTCACCCACCAGCACGCCAACATGCTCCGCCGGCTCGGCCGCTACCGCGAGGCCGAAGCGGTCGGCAGCGCCGTCGTCGACCAGCTCGCCGCCGAACGCGGCCCGGCCGACGCCGACCTGCTGCGCGCCCAGGACGGCCTGGCCGGCACCCTGCTCGCGCTCGGCTCCTACCAACAGGCCTACGAGCTCTTCGACGCCGTCTGGCGGGCCTACGTCGGCCTGCTCGGCCCGGAGGCGCCGCGCACCCTGTCCTCCCGGCACAACCTCGGCAACGTCTTCGCGCTGCTCGGCCGCTACGAGGAAGCACTCGTCACCCACCGCGAGGTACTGGCCTTCCGCGAGCGTGAGCTGCGCGCACGCCACCACCTCACCCTCAATGCCGGCACCGCCTACGCCCGCATGCTGCGCCTGATGGGCCGCTACCGCGACGCCACCTCCACCCAGGAGCTCAACGCCCGGCTGCACCAGCAGGTGATGGGGGCCCACACCCCCCAGACGCTGCGCGCCGAGCACAACCTCGCGCTGTGCTGGCGCCGCTCCGGAGAGGTCGCCCGGGCCGGTGACCTGCTGGCCGACGTCGTGGAGCGCTCCCGCCGGGTCCAGGGGCCGCGCCACCCGGAGACGCTGATGGTCCGTGCCGACCACGCCACCTTCCTGCGGGAGCATGGCGACCTCGGGCAGGCCCGCGACCTCGCCGAGGAGGTCGCCGAGCGCTATCAGGCGCTGGCCGGCGAGCGCCACCCGTACACCGTCGGCACCCTGGGGAACGTCGGCCTGGTCCGCGGGGAGTTCGGCGAGGTGGCGGAGGCGCTGGAGATCGCCGAGCGGGCCCTGCACGGCATGGCCGCCGTCATGGGCCCCGACCACCCCTGGACGCTGGGCTGCGCACTGAACGCCGGCGCCGCCCGCAGCCGCGCCGACGACGAGGACGGTGCGGTGGAGCTGGGCCGCGGCACCCTGGAGCGGGCCAAGGTGACGCTCGGCGACCTCCACCCGCTGACCCTCTCCGCCAAGACGGCGCTGGCCGAGGACCTGCGTGCGCTCCGCCGCCGGGGCCAGGAGGCGGCCAAGCTCGAACAGGAGGCGATCCAGCAGCTCTCCGAGACGCTGGGCGCCGAACACCCGCACACCCTGTCCGCCCGGCGCCGACGCCGCCCGTACTGGGACTTCGAACCGCAGCCCGTGTAGGCGTCCTGGACCCGGCATGCGGAAGGGCCCGCCCCCCTTACGGGGAGCGGGCCCTTCCGCTGTCACCTACCAGTTGCTCCGGCAGTCCCGACGCCTAGGCGTCGAACACCTCGGCGACCAGCTGTGCCTGCTCGGCCTGGTGGCGCTTGGCGGAGCCGACGGCCGGGGACGAGGAGTGCGGCCGCGAGATGCGGCGCAGGCGCTCGCCGTGCGGGACGTCGGCGCCGACGGCCAGGTCCAGGTGGTCGATGAGGTTGAGGGCGATGAACGGCCAGGCGCCCTGGTTCGCCGGTTCCTCCTGGGCCCACAGGTACTTCTCGGCGTTCGGGAACTTGGCGATCTCCGCCTGGAGCTCCTTGCCGGGGAGCGGGTACAGCCGCTCCAGACGCACGATCGCGGTGTCCATCGCGCCGCGCTTCTCCCGCTCGGCGACCAGGTCGTAGTAGACCTTGCCGGAGGTGAAGACGACCTTGCGGACGTCCTCGGCCTTGACCGCCGTGTCGCCGATGACGGGACGGAAGCCGCCCGAGGTGAACTCCTCCGTCTTCGACGCCGCGGCCTTCAGACGCAGCATCGACTTCGGGGTGAAGACGACCAGCGGCTTGTGGTGCGGGTTGTGCACCTGCCAGCGCAGCAGGTGGAAGTAGTTGGAGGGGAGCGTCGGCATCGCGACGGTCATGTTGTTCTGGGCGCAGATCTGGAGGAAGCGCTCGATACGGGCCGAGGAGTGGTCCGGGCCCTGGCCCTCGTAGCCGTGCGGCAGGAGGAGGGTGACGCCGGAGGTCTGGCCCCACTTCTGCTCGGCGGAGGAGATGAACTCGTCGACGACGGTCTGGGCGCCGTTGACGAAGTCACCGAACTGCGCCTCCCACATGACCAGCGCCTCCGGGCGGGCCAGCGAGTAGCCGTACTCGAAGCCCATCGCCGCGTACTCGCTGAGCAGCGAGTCGTAGACGTTGAAGCGCGCCTGGTCCTCGGAGAGGTAGAGCAGCGGGGTGTAGTCCTCGCCCGTCTGGCGGTCGATGAGGACCGCGTGGCGCTGGCCGAACGTGCCGCGGCGGGAGTCCTGGCCGGCGAGCCGGACGGGGGTGCCCTCCATCAGCAGCGAGCCGACGGCGAGGGTCTCGCCCATGCCCCAGTCGATGGTGTCGTCCTCGACCTGGGCCGCGCGGCGCTGGAGCTGCGGCAGCAGACGCGGGTGGACGGTGATGTGGTCGGGGATGTTGACCTGGGACTCGGCGATCCGCTTGACGACCTCCTGGGAGATCGCGGTGTCCACGAAGACCGGGAACTCCGCCTTGGGCTGCGGCACCTCGGGGGCGGCCGGAGCCGTCGCGGCGTCGCGGACCTCGGTGAAGACCTTCTCCAGCTGGCCCTGGAAGTCCTGGAGCGCCTGCTCCGCCTCTTCGAGGGTGATGTCACCACGGCCGATCAGCGACTCGGTGTAGAGCTTGCGCACCGAGCGCTTCTTGTCGATCAGGTCGTACATCAGCGGCTGGGTGAAGGCCGGGTTGTCCGACTCGTTGTGGCCGCGGCGGCGGTAGCAGATCAGGTCGATGACCACGTCCTTGTTGAACGCCTGGCGGAACTCGAAGGCCAGCCGGGCGACGCGGACGACGGCCTCGGGGTCGTCGCCGTTGACGTGGAAGATCGGCGCCTCGATCATGCGGGCCACGTCGGTGGCGTACATGGACGAGCGCGACGACTCCGGGGCGGCGGTGAAGCCGACCTGGTTGTTGATGACGACGTGCACCGTGCCGCCGGTGCGGTAGCCGCGCAGCTGGGACATGTTCAGCGTCTCGGCGACCACGCCCTGGCCGGCGAACGCCGCGTCACCGTGCAGCTGGATCGGCAGGACGGTGAAGTCCGTGCCGCCCTTGTTGATGATGTCCTGCTTGGCGCGCGCGACACCCTCGACGACCGGGTCCACGGCCTCCAGGTGGGAGGGGTTCGCGGTCAGCGAGACCTTGATCTGCTCGCCGTCGAGGCCGGTGAAGGTGCCCTCGGCGCCCAGGTGGTACTTCACGTCGCCGGAGCCGTGCATCGACTTCGGGTCGAGGTTGCCCTCGAACTCGCGGAAGATCTGCGCGTAGGACTTGCCGACGATGTTGGCGAGGACGTTGAGGCGGCCGCGGTGGGCCATGCCGATGACGACCTCGTCCAGGCGCGACTCGGCCGCGGAGTCGATGACCGCGTCCAGCAGCGGGATGACGGACTCGCCGCCCTCCAGCGAGAAGCGCTTCTGGCCGACGTACTTGGTCTGGAGGAACGTCTCGAACGCCTCGGCGGAGTTCAGCCGGCGCAGGATGCGCAGCTGCTCCTCGCGCTCGGGCGACTTGTGCGGGCGCTCGACGCGGTCCTGGATCCACTTGCGCTGCTTGGGGTCCTGGATGTGCATGAACTCGATGCCGGTGGTGCGGCAGTACGAGTCACGCAGCACGCCCAGGATGTCGCGCAGCTTCATCATGGACTTGCTGGCGAAGCCGCCGACCGCGAACTCGCGCTCCAGGTCCCACAGCGTGAGGCCGTGCTCGGTGATGTCGAGGTCGGGGTGCTTGCGCTGGTGGTACTCCAGCGGGTCGGTGTCGGCCATGACGTGGCCGCGGACCCGGTAGGAGTGGATCAGCTCGAAGACCCGGGCGGCCTTGGTGACGTCGTCGTCGTGCGACGCGTCGATGTCGCGCATCCAGCGGATCGGCTCGTAGGGGATCCGCAGCGACTTGAAGATCTCGTCGTAGAACTCGTTCTCGCCGAGCAGCAGCTGGTTCATGATGCGCAGGAACTCGCCGGAGGCGGCGCCCTGGATCACACGGTGGTCATAGGTGCTGGTCAGCGTCATGACCTTGGAGACGCCCATCTTGTTCAGGGCGTCCTGCGAGGTGCCCTGGAACTCGGCGGGGTAGTCCATTGCGCCGACGCCCATGATCATGGACTGGCCCGGCATCAGGCGCGGCACGGAGTGGACGGTGCCGATGCCACCCGGGTTCGTCAGCGACGCGGTGACTCCGGTGAAGTCGTCCATCGTCAGCTTGTTGTCGCGGGCCCGGCGGACGATGTCCTCGTAGGCCTGCCAGAACTCGAAGAAGGACATCGTCTCGGCCGCCTTGATGGCCGCGACGACCAGCTGGCGCTCGCCGCTGGGCTTCACCAGGTCGATGGCGAGACCGAGGTTGACGTGCTCGGGCTTGACCAGGTTCGGCTTGCCGTCCTTCACCGCGAACGAGTAGTTCATCGACGGCATGGCCTTGAGGGCCTGCACCATCGCGTACCCGATGAGGTGGGTGAAGGAGACCTTCCCACCGCGGGCGCGCTTGAGGTGGTTGTTGATGACGATGCGGTTGTCGAAGAGCAGCTTCACCGGGACCGCGCGGACGGACGTGGCCGTCGGCAGCTCCAGGGAGGCGTTCATGTTCTTCGCAACGGCGGCCGAGGGGCCGCGCAGGACGACGTACTCGGGACCGCCGGCCGGGGTCTCGCCGTTCGCCGCGGCCTTGGCGGCGGGCTTGGCGGGGGCGGCCTTGGCCGGTGCGGGCTTCGCGGGGGCCGGAGCGCTCGCGGCCGGCTGCGCCGGGGTGGCCGGCTGGGCGGCTGCGGGCTTCGCGACGGGCTGCTGGGCCGCCGGGGCCGGTGCGGCCGGCGCGGCGGGGGTCGACGGCGCCGGGGCGGCGGGGGCGGAGCCCTCCGCCGGCGCACTCGGCGCGGTGGTGCCGCCCGGCTTGTAGTCGGCGAAGAAGTCCCACCAGGCTCGGTCTACCGAGTTCGGGTCCTGGAGGTACTGCTGGTAGATCTCGTCGACGAGCCACTCATTGGGGCCGAAAGCGGCAGCAGGGCTCTTGCCCTGCCCCTCTTGATCGGCCTCGGTCGAGATGCTCGAACTGTTGGGGGACTGTAGCGACACGGCGGCAACCGCCCTCTTCCGCTTCCTAAGGTGGTGGACAGCGGGAATAAAGGCTACGCCTCTTGTGACCTTTGGTGCAGTCCGGGAGGGCTACTCGTCGCGCACGTCACATTCCCCGATGGGTTTCGGGGCATGACTTGGCGGGAAACACACGAAGTTTGCCCGCGTGCGGGTAGGACTCACCGCTGTCGCACCCACGGGGTGAGTGCTTCTACCACCGACCCTACGTCAGGTGGCGTCAGCTCCGTGCTGACTCCAGCCCCGGAAGAGTGACCCGAATCCGGCAACCACGAGGTGATTCCGCTACGCCGATCCGGCCGCCGTGCAGGTCCACCGCCCATCGGGCGATCGCCAGGCCCAGGCCGGTACCGCCGTCGGAGCCGGGTCCGGACGGCCCCGGGCCACCGCGGTTGAACCGCTCGAAGACCCGGTAGCGCTCCGACTCGGGGATGCCGGGCCCCTCGTCCTGCACCTCCAGCTCCAGGCTCTCCGGGGCCTCGCCGCGCCGTGCACGCACGGTGACCCGGCCGTGGCGCGGGCTGTGCTTGATCGCGTTGTCGATGAGATTGGCGACGACCTGGTGGAGCCGTTCGGCGTCGGCGTGCGCGGTCAGCTCCGGCGGCGAGACGTCGAGGTGGAGGTGGACGTCCGTACGGGTGTGGGCGCCGGAGGCGGCCAGCCCGGACAGCGTGGAGGCGCCCCGGCTCATATTGGCCTCCTTGAGCACCCCGGACAGGTACGGCCAGACCTCGAAGCGGCGGGCGTGCAGCGGCACCACGCCGTTGTCCAGCCGGGACAGGTCCAGGAGGTGCTCGACCAGCCGGCCCAGCCGCTCGGTCTGCCGCAGCGCGGTCCGCATCGTCTCCGGGGCGGGCTCGCAGACCCCGTCGACGACGTTCTCCAGGACGGCGCGCAGCGCGGCGATGGGGGTACGCAGCTCGTGCGAGACGTTGGCGACCAGCTCCTTGCGGTGGGTGTCCACCGCTTCCAGGTCGGCCGCCATCCGGTTGAAGGCCTCCGCCAGGTCGCCGAACTCGTCGCGGCGACCCGAGCGCACCCGGCGGCTGTAGTCACCGTGCGCCATGGCGCGGGTGACGTCCGTCATCTCGCCGAGCGGGGCGGTCAGGCTGTTCGCCACGAACTGGGTGATCAGCAGCGAGGCGATGATCGAGAAGATCGTGATCACCCGCAGCTCGGTGGCCGAGTGCATGGCGACGAACACCAGCAGTGTGGTGATGATCACCGAGACGCTGACCAGCGCGCCCAGCGCGGCCTTGACGGAGCGGTACGGGTCCAGGGGCCGCAGCGCGTCCCAGGTCCGCTGCCACAGGCTCCGCACCGGAGTGCGCCACCAGCTGCGCGCCGGTGGCTGGCACCACTGCCGTACCGGCAGCCGCCAGAAGCGCCGGGACGGGCGCGCCGATCGCCGCACGGGGAGGCGCCCCGGGGTCATGCGGGCGGGGTCTCCAGGGCGTAGCCGACGCCGTGGACCGTGCGGATGCGCTCGGCGCCGATCTTGCGTCGCAGGGCCTTGATGTGGCTGTCGACCGTACGGGTGCCGGAGGCGTCCGCCCAGTCCCACACCTCGGCCAGCAGCTGCTCGCGGGAGAGCACCGCGCGCGGGGTGTTCGCCAGGCAGACCAGCAGGTCGAACTCGGTCGGTGTCAGATGGACGTCGGCGCCGCGCACCCGGACCCGGCGCTGGGCGTGGTCGATCTCCAGCTCGCCGAGGCGCAGGATGCCGCTGCGCGGGGTGTGCGCGGCCAGCGCGGCGCGCTCGACCCGGCGCAGCAGGACGTGCACCCGGGCGGCCAGCTCCCGCATGGAGAACGGCTTGGTCATGTAGTCGTCGGCGCCTACGCCGAGGCCGACCAGCATGTCGGTCTCGTCGTCCCGGGCGGTGAGCATCATGACCGGCACCGGGCGCTGGGCCTGGACCCGGCGGCAGACCTCCAGGCCGTCGAAGCCCGGCAACATGACGTCGAGGACCAGCAGATCGGGTTGCCAGGCCTCGGCGGTGTCCACCGCGGCGGGGCCGTCGGTGGCGGTCTGGACCTGGAAGCCCTCGGCGCGCAGTCGGACCGCGATCGCGTCGACGATCGTCGGGTCGTCCTCCACGACCAGTACCCGGCGCTGGGCGCCCGGCGTGGCAGCGGCGGCGCCGCCCTGCGTTGTCTGAGTCTGGTCCATCGCCCGCCCCTGCATTGCCCCTGCGTGGTCGCGTCTTGCTGGGCAGCAGCGTACGGGCATGGTGCGACTGTCGGCTACGCACCCTTCCGCGCGAGGTGCACCACGTCGGGGACGCCTCGGACAACGGGGATCTCTTCCGTCCGTACCCCGGTGAACCCGGCATTTCGCAGCGCTTCCTCGAACGCCGTCGAGGGCTGTGCGGACCAGACGGCGAGCACTCCGCCGGGGGTCAGCCGGTCGCGGCAGGCGGCGAGCCCGGCGGGGGAGTAGAGGCTGTCGTTGTCCTCGGTGACGGTCCAGTCGGGGCCGTTGTCGATGTCCAGGCACAGGGCGTCATAGGCGTCCCGTCCCGCCCCGGTGTGCAGGTGCGCGACCAGGTCGGTGTGCAGGATCTCGCAGCGCGGGTCGGCCAGTGCCCGCGCGGAGACGGCCGCCAGTGGACCGGTGCGGTGCCAGTCGATGACCGCTGCCTCGCGCTCGACGACCGCGATACGGCCCCAGCGCGGCTGCTCGGCCGCCCGGGCCAGGGAGAAGCCGACGCCCAGGCCGCCGATCAGCACCGCGGGCCGCTCGCGCCCGGCGGGCAGCTCGGCCAGCGCGGCGTCGACCAGCAGCCGTTCGGAGCGGCCGTCGGAGGTGTCCATCAGGAAGCAGCCGTTGGCGATGATCTCGTAGACCACGGGCTCCGCGGGGCCGTCGAAGGCGCCGTCGCCGGCGGCCGTCGAGCTTCCGCCGCGTTGCCGTAGCACCACCTCTCCGTAGGGGCCCTCGCGCCGGTCGATGGTGTGCGGGGCCGGTGCGGGGGCGGTGGTTGCCGGAAGCGGATTCACGGGAGCCATGGCGCCATGGTGGCCAATCCGGGCGGCGCCGGTCCAACCCGTTTCGGGGCGCGCGGAGACGTGCGGCGGACGGCCGGCGTCGCGACGCGACGGCCGTCGTGATCGTTGCCTCACGTGATGCATATCACTCGCACAGGTTCTTCATGGGTTGAGCAGGCAGGCTGGTCCGCGACGTTGTGCAGGGCAAGGGCCATCGCGCACGGCGGAGGACCCGGGTGCGGTTCGCCGGACGAGCCGCCGTGAAGGGACGAAGGGACGGTGCGTCGGACCGTGAGCGGGCTGGGAACCACCGGGGGGACGCAGGCGGAACGGGCGCCGGGCGAGCGCACGCCGGGCCGGGGCGCCGGGCCGGCCGACCCCCCGGCCCTCCTTCCGGGCGTTCCCCGACAGCGGCCGGCCCGGGAGGCGGTGGCCCGCGCCGAAGCGGCGGAGCCGCAACCGGAGCGGGAGCCGCAGCCGGAGTCGCAGCTGGAGCGGGAGTCGCAGCCGGAGCCCGCGCCGGGCCCGGCGCGGCCGCGGCCCTGGCGGCTGCTCCCCACCCCCACCGGCACCCCGTTCACCTTCGGCTACGCGGCCCTGCTCGCGGCCACCTCGCTCTTCGCCGAGCACGCCGATCCGGGGCTGGTCTCCGAGCTGTTGCGGGGCTCCAGTACGGACGTGGTCCACCTCGCGCAGGCCCCGCTGCTGGTGCTCGTCGCCAGTGCGCTGTGGATCGCCGGCGGGTTGACCTCCTTCTACGCCGTGGCCTTCCTGTTCGTGCTGACGGCGCTGGAGCGGCGGGTCGGCGGACTGCGCACCGCCGCGGTGTTCTTCGGGGGCCACGCGCTGGCCACCCTCGCCACCGAGGTCCCGGTGGCCTTCTCGGTCGCCGCCGGCCAGTTGCCGGAGAGCTCCCTGCACCGCCTGGACTACGGCATCAGCTTCGGCGTGATGACCTGCACCGGAGCCCTCGCGGGGGTGCTGCCCGCCTGGTCGCGCTGGCCCCTGTTGGCCGGCGTCGGCTACCTGGCCCTCACCGACCTGGTCGCCTACGCAGACCCGATGACCGACTGGGGCCATCTGCTCTCGCTCACCCTGGGCATCGCCGCCTGGCCCCTGCTGCGCCATTGGCGGGCCGGCCGAAGTGGCCCCCCGCCGCTCCTCGGCGACCTGAGGCATCCGGGGCTGCGCGGGGTGCGCACGCACTGAGGCCGGCGGACGGGCCGAGAGCGGCGGACGGGCCGAGAGCGGCGGACCGAGGCCGGTGGACGGTCCGAGGCCAGTGGACGGTCCGAGGCCGGTGGACGGACCGCCCGCGGGCGCGGCGGACGGCCCTGCGGGGTGCGGCGGACGGCCCGAGCGCGGCGGGCGCGCGGTCCCGGCTCGCGGTCGGCGGCGTTGCCAGGCGTAGGGCCTCGGCTCACGGCCGGACGGTCGACCGGTACGCCTGGGCGATGGCGTAGGCGCAGCCGCCCAACAGCGCCACGCCGGACAGCACACCGCTGACGAACGGAACCCAGGCCACGGCCCGGGTCCCCGCCATACCGAGCCCGATCACCCCCAGCGCGGTGAGCGCCGCGCCGGGGACGGCGATGCTGCGCCGCTGCCAGACCGCCGTCAGCGCCAGGAAGTGCAGGCCGACGATCAGCGCGATCCAGGCCACGGTGGTCTCCGTGGGCGCGCCCGCGCCGCGCAGTGCGAGGTTGCCGCCGATCAGCAGCAGCACCTCGGCCGCGACGACGAAGCCGAACTTCCCGCCGAACCAGGCGGGGCGGGAGGCCTCGTCGCCCTCCGGAGCGGGACCGCCGCGGCGCCCGGCCAGCACCGCCAGCGCCAGCAGCCCGGCGAAGGTGAGCACCGCGAGCACCCGCAGGGTGATCCCGATCGCGGGGTTCAGCGGATCGTGTGCGTTGGCGACGACGAAGACCGTCCCGAAGAGTGCACCGATGAAGACACCGGACATCCGCTGCAACATGCCGTGAACGTAGCAGCCCTGACGGGGCGTGAGAGCGGAGGCGGCCGGTGCGACATCACCCCTGAGGGGTGTTCCTCAGCCGAGCCACATCAGCACCGCGTCCCCCTCCGCCGCGGCCGCGCGGAAGAACGCCCGGAGCAGCTCGTAGTAGTCGGCTACGTAGTCCAGGGACGCGCCCCGCTCCCACACGAGCGTCGGGTACACCGCCGCCTCGGCGAGGTCCTCCGGTCCGACGCCCTCGGTCAGATCGGCGGCGGATATCTCCGCGAGCGCCCCGGCGGCGGTGTGGACCTGCTCGGGGGTGAGGTAACGGGGCGGTCCGTAGCCCCAGTCCTCGGCGTCCGGAACGGACTGCTCGCCGTGCACGACGTCGACCGGGAGCGCCGCGCGGCGCAACAGGAACCCGAGCGCGTCCCAGGCCTTGTCGACGTCCAGACAGCGCGCCCGGGCGGGCTCCACCGGCTGCCCGGCCTCCGCCTCCATCCACCCGACGACCAGCTTCAGCGCCCACTCGGGATCGCCGATCGCACGGGCGAGTTCGGCCGGTGTGACACGTGCGTACTCTCCGATCATGCTCATGGTCCCGAGGCTAGGGGCGACCACTGACAACGTCGGGCGGCCACTGACGACGCCGGGTGGCCGGCGGGGCCTCGGGGAACGGCCCGGCCGCCGGCGGGCGGCCCCGGCGATCGGAACCGGCCGGCCCCGGGGCCGTCGCACGGCCTGGGAGAATGGATGCCCCTTCCGGACGCCGCCCCCTGCGGCGTCCGCCGGCCGCAGGAGTACCCGCACCATGTCCGCAGACCGCACGACCGACCGCCCGCAATCGATTCCGGACAGCGCCGGGCCGGACGTGAGCGGGCCGGACGTGAGCGGGCTCGGCCTGGAGTCCGACTGCGGCAGCTGCTTCGGACTGTGCTGTGTCGCGCTGCCGTTCGCCGCCTCGGCGGACTTCGCGCTGGACAAGGAGGCGGGCCGGCCCTGTCCGAACCTGAAGACCGACTTCCGCTGCGGTATCCACACCGACCTGCGCCGACGCGGCTTCTCCGGCTGTACGGTCTTCGACTGCTTCGGCGCCGGGCAGAAGGTCTCCCAGGTCACCTTCGGCGGACGGGACTGGCGGCAGGCCCCGGGCACCGCCCGGCAGATGTTCGACGTCTTCCCCGTCATGCGGCAGCTGCACGAACTCCTCTGGTACCTGGCGGAGGCGCTGACCCTGTCGGACCCCGGTGCGCGCAACGGCTCCGCGGGAGCGGCCGGTGCCGCGCTGCCCGCCGCGCTCCGCGCCGACCTGCGCGCCGCCCTGGAGACGACCGAGCGCCTCACCCGCGGCAGCGCCGAGGAGATCGCGGCGCTCGACGTGCCGGCCCACCGGGCCGAGGTCAACGCGCTGCTCCTGCGCACCAGTGAACTCGTGCGGGCCGGGGTCGCCGGCCGGAAGAACCGGAAGAAGGAGCGGCGCGGCGCCGACCTCATGGGAGCCCGCCTGAAGGACGCCGACCTCCAGGGCGCCAACCTGCGCGGGGCGTACCTGATCGCCGCCGACCTCCGGGGCGCCGACCTGCGCCGGGCGGACCTCATCGGCGCCGATCTGCGGGACGCCGACCTCCGGGGCGCCGACCTCACCGGCGCGATCTTCCTCACCCAGTCCCAGCTCAACGCCGCCAAGGGGGACGCCGCCACCAAGCTGCCGCCGGCGCTGACCCGCCCCGCGCACTGGTGAACGGTGGCCGGCGCCCACGCGGTCCGGCGGGCCGCGCCGCCGCCGCCCGGCCCGTACGTCCCTGATCACCCGTAACACACCTGATCGCCAGTAACACCCCTGGCCGCCCGTAACGTCCCTGATCGTCCGTAGCCTCCCCGATCGCTCACAGCGAACGCACGCCCGGGAACATCTCCCCGCCCCGCTGCATTGAGTCAGAAAAGCTCAACTTGCTTGCCGAAGGGGAGATCATGGCTTCGACGTCCACATCGCTCACTCTGCCGGTGCTGCCCCTCGATGACGAGGTCGTGCTCCCCGGCATGGTGGTGCCCCTGGACCTGTCCGACGCGGACGTCCGCGCCGCGGTGGAGGCCGCGCAGGCCGCCGCCTCATCGGGTAACAAGCCGCGGGTGCTGCTTGTGCCCCGCGTCGACGGCAGCTACCCGGCCGTCGGCACGCTCGGCCGGATCGAACAGGTCGGCCGGCTGTCCGACGGCGACCCCGGGGCGCTGATCCGGGGCCTGGGCCGGGTGCGGATCGGCTCCGGCACGACGGGGCCCGGCGCCGCCCTGTGGGTGGAGGGCACGACCGTCGAGGAGCGGGTCCCCACCGGACCCGACGGCACGGGCCTGCCCGGCGCGGTCGCCGAACTCGTCACGGAGTACAAGGCGTTGGCCACGAGCTGGCTGCGCAAGCGGGGCGCCTGGCAGGTCGTCGACCGCGTCCAGCAGATCGAGGACGTGGCGGCCCTCGCCGACAACTCCGGCTACTCGCCGTTCCTGACCACCGAACAGAAGGTGCGGCTGCTGGAGACCGTCGACCCGGTCGCCCGGCTGAAGTTCGCCACCGAGGCGCTCCGTGAGCACCTCGCCGAGCAGGACGTCGCCGAGTCCATCGCCAAGGACGTCCAGGAGGGCGTCGACAAGCAGCAGCGGGAGTTCCTGCTGCGCCGGCAACTGGAGGCGGTGCGCAAGGAACTCGCCCAGCTGAACGGCGATCCGGAGGACGAGGGCGACGACTACCGCGCCCGCGTCGAGGCCGCCGATCTGCCCGAGGACGTCCGCAAGGCGGCCCTGAAGGAGGTCGACAAGCTGGAGCGGGCGAGCGACCAGAGCCCGGAGGGGGCCTGGATCCGCACCTGGCTGGACACCGTCCTCGAACTCCCGTGGAACGAACGCACTGATGACAGCGCTTCCGCCCACGACATCGCCGGCGCCAAGCGGGTCCTGGACGCCGACCACGCCGGTCTGGAGGACGTCAAGGAGCGGATCACCGAGTACCTGGCCGTCCGCAAGCGGCGGACCGAGCGCGGCCTCGGCCTCATCGGCGGGCGCCGCGGCGGCGCGGTGCTCGCGCTCGTCGGGCCGCCCGGGGTGGGCAAGACCTCACTGGGCGAGTCCGTCGCCCGCGCCATGGGCCGGAAGTTCGTCCGGGTCGCGCTGGGCGGCGTCCGCGACGAGGCGGAGATCCGCGGACACCGGCGGACGTACGTCGGGGCGCTGCCCGGTCGGATCGTCCGCGCCATCAAGGAAGCCGGCTCGATGAACCCGGTGGTGCTGCTCGACGAGATAGACAAGGTGGGCTCCGACTACCGGGGCGACCCGGCCGCCGCCCTCCTGGAGGTCCTCGACCCGGCGCAGAACCACACCTTCCGCGACCACTACCTGGAGGTCGAACTCGACCTCAGCGACGTGGTCTTCCTTGCCACCGCCAACGTCCTGGAGGCCATCCCCGAGCCGCTGCTCGACCGGATGGAGCTGATCCGGCTCGACGGGTACACCGAGGACGAGAAGGTTGTCATCGCCCGGGACCACTTGCTGCCGCGCCAGTTGGAGCGGGCCGGCCTGGAGCCCGGCGAGGTGGTCCTCGAGGACGCCGCGCTGCGCAAGCTGGCCGGCGAGTACACCCGCGAGGCCGGCGTACGGAACCTGGAGCGCGCGGTCGCCCGGCTGCTGCGCAAGGTCGCGGCACAGCACGAACTCGGCGAGCAGGAGCTGCCGTTCACGGTCGGCGCGGACCAGCTGCGCCCGCTGATCGGGCGGCCGCACCACACCCCCGAGTCGGCGCAGGACCCGGCCGAGCGGCGGACGGCCGTGCCCGGCGTGGTCACCGGCCTCGCGGTCACCGGCGCCGGCGGCGACGTCCTCTACGTGGAGGCCTCGCTCGCCGATCCGGAGACCGGTGCGTCCGGCCTACAGCTGACCGGCCAGCTCGGCGACGTGATGAAGGAGTCCGCGCACATCGCGCTGTCGTTCCTGCGCTCGCACGGCGCGGAGCTGGAGCTGCCGGTCGGCGACCTGAAGGACCGCGGAGTGCATCTGCACGTCCCGGCGGGCGCGGTCCCCAAGGACGGGCCGAGCGCGGGCATCACGATGACGACGGCACTGGCCTCGCTGCTGTCGGGCCGGCAGGTCCGGCCGGACGTGGCGATGACCGGTGAGGTCTCGCTGACCGGGCGGGTGCTGCCGATCGGCGGCGTCAAGCAGAAGCTGCTGGCGGCACACCGGGCCGGCGTCACCACGGTGATCATCCCCAAGCGCAACGAGCCGGACCTGGACGACGTCCCGGCCGAGATCCTGGACGCCCTGGAGGTCCACCCGGTCGCGGACGTCCGGCAGGTGCTGGAGCTGGCGCTGACCCCGGCGTCGAACGGGGCGGCACCGGAGGTCCCCGTCGCGGCGTGAGGGACGCGCGGGGAAACGGGACGGGCTCCTGCCGTGCACCTGGTGCCGGCAGGAGCCCTCTCGTGCGTACGGCCGGGCGTGGGAGGGGCCGTACGCCGCGGACCGGCGCCGGTGGCGCGCCGTCAGTGCCGGGCCGGCCATCGGGACCGACCGGCTGCTCGGCCGCTCAGCCGCTGAGCCGCTGAGCCGACCGGCCGCTCAGCCGTTCGCCAGCGCCTGGAGCCGGTCGTAGGCCCCGTTGAAGCGGTTGTGGTCGCCGACCGTCGGGCCGGTCGAGGTGTACTGCCAGATGGTGTGGAAGCCCCAGCCGGCCGGGAGTTCACCGACCGAGGAGCCGTACCGCGGAACCCACAACGGGTTGATCGCGCCGAAGGCGGACGAATTGCCCGTGCACTGCTTCCACCAGCCGGTGGAGGTGTAGACGACCGCGTCCCGGCCGGTGCGCGCCTTGTAGGTGGCGAACCAGTCCTTCATCCAGTTGACCAGTCCGGCCGCGCTCAGCCCGTAGCAGGTCGCGCCGTAGGGGTTGTACTCCATGTCCAGTGCCCCGGGCAGCGTCTTTCCGTCCTTGGACCAGCCGCCGCCGTGGTCGACGAAGTAGTTGGCCTGGGCGGCGCCGCTGGAGGTGTCGGGCGTGGCGAAGTGGTACGCGCCGCGGATCATGCCGACGTTGTAGGAGCCGTTGTACTGCTGCGCGAAGTACGGGTTGGTGTAGCTGGTGGACTCCGTCGCCTTGACGTAGGCGAAGCGGGCGCCGCTGTTCCAGAGCGTCGACCAGGCGACGTTGCCGTTGTGGCTGCTGACGTCCACGCCCTCGACGGACGCCGCGAGCGAGCCCGCGGGCGGTGTCGCGCCGCCCGCGGTGCCCTCGTGCTTGGCGATCTGGGAACCGGCCCAGTCCTGTCCGGGGTGGGTGGGCTCCGGTGCGCGCCGGCCGGCCGCGGCGTCGGCGGTGCCGGGCAGACCGAGGAGGAGGGCGAGGACCGCGAGGAGGGCCCCGGCCGTGGTGGCCGCGAAGGAGCGTGCGGGGCGGTGGGGGAAGCCGGATCTGAGCACGGGCATACGTGTCTCCGGAGATCTCGGTGGGTGACCTGAGGGGGGCTGAGCTGAGGGGGATTTCCTGGGGGGCTGACCTGAGGGGCCTGAGCTGAGGGGGCTTGCCTGAGGGGATGGTCCGGCGTCAAGGCGCAGGCGTGCTGACACGGAGGTGCGCGGTGCATGACGCGCGGCAGAACCTTCGGCGTCCGACCGGACTGCTTGGTGTGGTCATGCCAGAAATGACGATACGCGCGTAGACCTGCGGGGCAAAGGGGGGCGGTGTGCTGCCGTTGGTCTAATCCTGCGAAATACTGGCCGAGCTGCGACTTCGACCGCCCAGGGCGGAAACTTTCAGACGAGGGAAAGCGGGAATGGGCGCTGACGTGCACAACACCGGAGCCGACGGTACGGCGGCGGAGGGGGCGCCGGCTGGTGTGGACCACGTATTCCTCGCCCTGGAACGGGAGTTGGCGGTCTTCCTCCGCCGGGCCCGGGCCTCGTCCGGCGAGTTGGCCCGCGAGGTCCACCCCGACCTGGAGCCGTCCGCCTACGGGCTCCTGCTCCGGCTGGCCGACGCCGGTGCACAGCGCGCCACCGACCTCGCCGGCTTCTTCGGCGTCGGCAAGGCCACGATGAGCCGTCAGCTGCACGCCTTGGAGCGGCTGGGGCTGGTCGCCCGCGAGCCGGACCCGGCCGACGGCCGCGCCGTCCTCGTTCGCATCACGGACGAAGGTCGCGCCCGCTTCACCCGCGTCCGCAACGGCCGCCGCGCCCAGTACGCCCGCCGCCTGGCCTCCTGGGACCGCGACGAAGTGGCCGAACTGGCGCGGCTGCTGCACCGGCTGAATGCGGAGCAAGAAGGCGAAGAGGCGTAATAAGAGGCATAAGAAGGGGAAGCGCGAAGGGAGAACGTCCGGCCTGACGGTGGTCTGGCCGGCGTCACTGTGGTCTGACCGGTGTCACGGTGGTCGGGCCGCCGCGCCGGTGGTCGGGCCGGCGTGGTGAAAACTGCTCACGGCACGACAAAAATCACCGCCGCGTCGTCCCGTCCCTTCCCGCGCGGATGGGCCGTGGCCTCTGGATCCGCCGCCTCCGCCGCCCGGACCCGGTCGATGAGGGACTGGGGCCCCTGTGCGGCCACCAGCCCGACGCAGTCCGCCCAGGAGCCCTCCCGGAAGACCTCGACCCAGCGGGCGGCGCCGTCGGTGAGCGCGGTCAGCGAGCGGATCCCGGAGCGCGGCAGGCTCCCGGTGACCGCGCGGGCGGCCACGGCCGGGTCGGCGGCCGCGGTGAAGAAGCCGCCCTCGGCGTTGCGCAGCGCCTCGACCGCGCGGCCGTACTCCCGGGCCGCGGCGGCCCGTTCCGCCGAGCCGCGGGGGAGTGCCCGTACGGCGGCGCGCCGCTCCTGTACCGCGGGCGGCAGGTGGTCCAGGCGCGGGTCCAGCACCGGGTGCACCGAACCGTCCGCCCGTTCCAGCAAGAGGACCGAATCGGACAGGACGAGGTACTCGACGGTCTCCGTGGACCACCGGGCGGCGACCACAGTTGCCTGCGGAGTGCGGACGTGAGAAAGGTCACAGGTGGCGCGGTGGGCGGCGGCCGTCCGGGAGATGGCGGCGTCGAGGACCTCAGCGAGCGTCATATCCCGGAGTGAAACCGACAGTTCGAGCATTGCGCCGCCGAGCCGCGCGGTGAACCACGGCACCGTATGGCGGCAGCCGTAGTCCTCGGCGGGCGGTGTCACGCCGTCGAGCAGGACCAACGCTCCGCCCTGGCCGGAGGCCGGCAGGGCTACCGATGCGTAGTCCTCGTTGGGGCGTTGGGGGTCACCGGGCTCGGTGGCGAGTTCGATGCGCATGGCCGCAAGTCTGCCGGAGGCCGCGGATTTCGCCCGCCGACCGGGCACATCCGGCGGTGTGGGCGTACGGCCAGGTCAGCGGCGTGCGCTGAGGGCGGACCGGTGGCCCGGCGCGGTGCGGGCGCGCATCCTTCCAGGAGCAGGACGCATCTCCAAACCCGTCCGGGCGCCGGGCCGGGTTGCCGCGGAAATCGGTGGCGCGCGGAAGTTGATGGTCAAACTCCGATTGATGTTCACTCGTTCAGGTGGCCAGGCATGTGTTGCCGGGCCACTGCGCGGCGCCGGTGGAATGGTCATTGCCCGTTCATGGGGTGGGGCCAGGATGTCCGTCGCGACGCGTAGAGCCGGACTGTTTACCCTCGCGGACGTGTCTGCTGCTGCGGTGTTTGCGCAGGTCCGCCCCGCGAGCGGAGAGCGAGCCGGGTCCGCGACGCCATCTGGCGTGGGCAGGCGAGACAGGAATGCGAGCAGCGGTGCGGAAGATGCGGCTTCGGGGCGGCGCAGGGAAGCCGGGTTCACCGGCCGGTTCGGTCTCGGGACCCGGTAAGGGCTCGGGTCCGGACAGGAGCGCGGGGACGACGGTCGGCGGGAACGCCGCCGGACGGCGTCCCGCACGGGTGCGCAACCGGCTGGTCGGGGCGGTGGCCGTGGTCGCCGTCGCGGTCCTCGGTGCCGGCGCCCCCGGCCTCTTCAGCACGGCCGACAACGCCAACGACAGCCAGCAACTGGTCGATCTCGCCGAGCTCAACGCCCGCGCGATAGCCCTGGCGCACTCCCTCGCCGACGAGCGCGACGGGATGACCGCGCTCGCCGCCGCCGGCCGCGGCAGCGATACCGGCGCGCGGGCCGGCGCCGGGAAGGGCACCGCGACGGGCGGCGCGAAGGGCGGCGGCACCGGCACCACGACCGCAAACCCCGGAGCCAAGGGCACCAGAGCCAACGGCGCCAGAACCAACGGCGCCAGAGCCAACGGCACCGTGGCCAACGGGACCAGCAGTGGCACCGGGGCGGGCGGCCCGGGCGGCACCGCCACCGGAGCCGGCGGCGCGGGGCCCAACGCCACCCGGGCCGACGGCGCGGCCGTCGACGCCGCCGCCACCGGCGACGCCGCGGCCTCGTCGGCCCAGCGCGCCCGGGTGGACCGGCAGATCGGCGAGCTGCGCTCCGAGGCCCAGGACGCCTCCGGCGACACCGCCGTCTACGCGGCCGCCGCCAAGCTCCTCGGCACACTGCCGCAAACCCGTCAGAAGGCGCTGTCCGGGGCCGAATCGGCAGAATCCGTCTACACCGCCTACACCGAGATCATCCAGGCGCTCGGTGCGATCAGCGACGACATCGCCCGTGGACTGCCGGCCCGCGCGGACTCCGCGGACGCCGACACCCGTGCGCTGCCCGCCCTCGGCCGCGCCACCGAACAGGCCGCCGGCACCCGCGCCCTGCTGATCGCCGGCCTCGACGCGGGCGGCAGCCAGCCCGGGCTGACCCGCCTCGCCCAGATCGCCCACACCCGCGCACAGGGCGCACTGGGCGACTTCCGGCAGGCCGCGGGCCAGGGCGCCCGCGACCGCTACGACCGCACGGTCAACGGCTCGGACGTCGACACCGCCGAGCGCTACCTGATCCGGCTGACCGACCAGCCCCGGCTGGACGCCGCCGACCTCCGACTGAGCCGGCAGCGGGTGCAGAGCACCCTCACCGCCCGCATCGGGCTGATGCGGGGCGTGGAATCCGCGATGGCCACCGCCGACGCCGAACGGCTCGGCGGACTGCGCGACGACGACGTGACCGAGCTGGAGATCCGCATCGGTCTGGAGGGACTCTGCCTGCTGCTCGCCGTCGGCGCCGGCATCTGGGCCGCCCGCACCCTGACCCAGCCGCTGGCGGCGCTGCGGCTCGGTGCCAAGCGGCTGGCCGACGACCCTGCCAACGAGGAGCCCCTCTCCTACAAGGGCCGCAACGACGAGTTCGCCGCCGCCGTACGGTCCGTCAACGCCCTGCACGCCCAGGTGGGCGAGCTGGCCCGGCGCACCGCCGAACTGGAGGGCGAGCGCAAGCGGCTGGTCGGCGGCCGGCAGCGGCTGGTCGCCGAGCGCGAGGTGCTCCAGGAGCAGGGCAAGGAGCTCAAGGAGCAGGTCGCCGACCTCACCGAGCGGCTGGCCGCCGCGCACACCGGCGTCCACGGCAGGTTCGTCAACCTCTCGCTGCGCACCCTCGGACTCGTGGAGCGGCAGCTCGCGGTCATCGAGTCGCTGGAGGAGGGCGAGCACGACCCCGAGCGGCTGGCGACCCTCTTCAAGCTGGACCACTTCGCCGCCCGGATGCGCCGCAACAGCGAGAACCTGCTGGTCCTGGCGGGCGCGGAGCAGCACAGCACCAACCATCAGGGTCCGGTACCGCTGTTGGACGTGTTGCGTGCCTCGATCAGTGAGATCGAGCGCTACGACCGCGTGCGCGTCACGTCGCTGCCGCCGCACTCCCAGGTCGCCGGGTTCGCCGCGGACGACCTCAGCCACCTGGTCGCCGAACTCCTGGAGAACGCCACCGCGTTCTCGCCGCCGGACGCCCATGTCGAGCTGTCCGGCTGGCTGCTGGAGAGCGGCGAGGTGATGCTCTCGGTGCAGGACGAGGGCATCGGGATGACCGCGGAGCGGCTGGCCGAGCTCAACGAGCGGCTGTCGGACGCCGAGGCCGCCTCGTCCTCCGAGGACATCGACGAGGCGCTGGGGCTGGGCCTGTACGTGGTGGTGCGGTTGGCCGCGCGGCACGGTGTCCGGGTGGAGCTGCGGGACGCCAAGCAGGGCGGCGTCACCGCCGTCGTGGTGCTGCCCGGCTCGATCATGCCGACCCGTCCGGCCCCGTCGTCCTCGCACACCGCGCCGCAGGGCGTGGCGCACACCCCCGCGCTGCCCGGCTCGGTCGCCGAGGCGAACTCCAACGCGCTGCCCACGCGGGTGCAACGAGTCGATCCGGTGGCCTCCGCGGACGCCGATGAGGCCGCGGGGACCAAGACCCCGGCCCGGAGCGCCGGCCCGGACTCCGCCGAGGACTCCACCCCGCGATCCGCCGAGGACACCGGCGAGGAATCCGCCCAGGCCGCCACCGAGGAACCCACCGGTGACGCCACCGGTGACGCCACCGAGGAACCCACCGAGGAACCCATCAAGGAACCCGCCGGTGACGCCACGGAGGAGCCCGACCACGACTCCGGCAAGGACGCCGAGGCGGAGACCGGCGAGGACGCCGACCCGTTGGTGGCGGCCGCCGAGCGGGCCATCGATGCGGCCGGGCTCGGCCCCGACGGCAGCGGCGAACACACCCGGAGCGCGGACGACGTGAGCCCGGCCGCCGTCCCGGCGCCCGAGAGCACGGACACCGGCGCGTCGGACCCCTACGCCATCGGCCCGGACCAGCACACCCGCCCCGGGGCCGAGGCGGCGCCCACCGGAGCCGACGCCCCGCCGGCCGACGCACCGGCCGACGCCCTGGACACCGCCCCGGACACCGCACAGCACTCCGCCGCGCCCGAGGAGAAGCGGCGGACCGCACTGGGCCTGCCCAAGCGCACGCCCAAGGTCGTGGCGCAGCAACCGGCGCCCGTCGCCGCGCGCAAGAGCGGTGCGGCGGGCGCGGAGGCGCTGCGCCGCCGCCTCGGCGGCTTCCAGCAGGGGGCGCGAGACGGCCGCCGCGAGGTCGAGACCGAGATCGCGGAACGTACGGCGGAGCAGACCATCCCACAGACGGACACCGACGGAGCGGGGGCCCCGGGACAGAGCCACGTTGGCGAGGAGGCACGCGATTGATGGCGCAAGCGCCCACGGACCACGAACAAGGAGGGCCGAGCAGTCAGGCGCGGAATCTGCACTGGCTGCTGACGAACCTGGTCGACGAGGTGCCCGGCATCTGCTCGGTGGCGGTGGTCTCGTCCGACGGCCTGATGCTGCTCAGCTCCGACCCGGGCTTGGCGGACGCCGCGGCACGGCCGGGCGACGGTGACGGCCCCCGGGGCTCCAGCGCCGACCTGGCCACCATCGTCTCCGGACTCGGCAGCCTGACCCAGGGCGCCGCGACGCTGATGGACGGCGGCGCCGTCAAGCAGACGATGATCACGATGGACCAGGGCAGCGTGTTCGTGATGTCGATCAGCGACGGCTCGCTCCTCGGCGTGCACGCCACCCCGGACTGCGACATGAACGTCATCGCCTACCACATGGCGATGTTCGTCGGCCGGGCCGGCCATGTCCTCACCCCCGAACTCCGCAGCGAGCTGCGCAAGTCGATGGAGAGCGTCCAGTGAGCGAACGTAGCGAGCGAACCCGCGCACGGTGCGTGCCGAGTGCAGGCGAGGCCGAGCGAAGCGAGGTCACGGTATGAGCGCAGCCCCGAAACTCCCGATACGCGGCGGGGACCGGAAACCCGCGCGGGTACGGCCCTACTCGCTGACCGGCGGCCGCACCCGCTTCGGCCACGTGCTGCTCGTCGAGACGTTCGTGGCCGCCCTGGAAGCCCCCGAGGAGCGCCGTGAGCTCGCCTCGACACCAGGTCGCTGGGTCGAGCGGGTGATGCCGGAGATGCGGGCGATCGTCGAACTGTGCCGCCGGATGCGCTCGGTCGCGGAGATCTCCGCACTCCTCAAGATGCCGCTGGGCGTGGTCCGCGTCCTGCTCAGCGACCTCGCCGACCAGGGAAGGATTCGCGTCTACGGCACCGGGCACGGCACCGGCCGGCCGGACCGCGCGCTGCTCGAAAGGGTGCTGAGTGGACTTCACAGGCTCTGACACGACATCGCCCGGACCGACGACGACCGCAGGCTCCGTGGGGCAGGCCGACGACCCGGTGGTGGCCACGGCCGACGAGGCGGGGCTCCAGGGCTGGCAGACGGACCGCACACGGGCGCCGATCGCCACCAAGATCGTGGTGGCCGGTGGCTTCGGCGTCGGCAAGACCACGTTCGTCGGGTCCGTCTCGGAGATCACCCCGTTGCAGACCGAGGCGGTGATGACCCGGGCCAGCGAGGACACGGACGATCTGACCGCGACGCCGGAGAAGACCACGACCACGGTCGCGATGGACTTCGGCCGGATCACCCTCGACCAGGACCTGGTGCTGTACCTGTTCGGCACGCCCGGGCAGCAGCGGTTCTGGTTCATGTGGGACGACCTGGTGCGCGGCGCGATCGGTGCGATCGTGATGGCCGACACCCGGCGCCTTGAGGACTGCTTCCCGGCGCTGGACTACTTCGAGAGCTGCGGCCTGCCGTACGTCGTCGCCGTCAACCACTTCGAGGGGACCGAGCGGTACGCCCCCGAGGACGTCCGCGAGGCGCTGACCGTACCGCCGGAGATCCCGATAGTGATCATGGACGCCCGCAAGCGGGTCACGGTGGTCGAATCGCTGCTCTCGCTGGTCGGCCACGCCCTGGCCGCCGCACCGGAGTAACGCCCGGCCGACCGCCTTCTTCACCCCCCACGCCTCTCCCGAACACAGCAGTAGCAGAGAAGAGTGCCGCCATGCGGAAGATCCTCATCGTCGGAGCCGGGCAGTCCGGTCTCCAGCTGGCCCTCGGCCTCCAGTCCCAGGGCTACGAGGTCACCATGATGTCCAACCGCACCGCCGACGAGATCCGCTCCGGCCGGGTCATGTCGACCCAGTGCATGTTCGACACCGCCCTCCAGCACGAGCGCGACCTGGCGATCAACTTCTGGGAGAGCCAGGCCCCGCGCATCGAGGGCCTCGGCGTCTCGGTCGCCGCGCCCGGTAGCCACGAGGGGCCCGACGGGTCGCAGCGCGCCATCGACTGGGTCGGCACGCTCGACGGCTACGCCCAGTCCGTCGACCAGCGGGTCAAGATGGCCGGCTGGACGGAGACCTTCGCGCAGCGCGGCGGGCAGCTCGTCATCCACGGCGCGGCCGTCTCCGACCTCGACTTCTTCGCCGGCCGCTACGACCTGACGCTGGTCTGCGCCGGCAAGGGCGAGCTGGTGTCCATGTTCGGTCGGGACGCCGCCCGCTCCCCGTACGACGCCCCGCAGCGCGCGCTCGCCGTCGCCTATGTGCACGGCCTGGGCCCCCGCCCGGAGCACCCCGACGTCGAGGCGGTGCGCTGCAACGTCGTGCCCGGTGTCGGCGAGCTCTTCGTCATGCCGACGCTCACCACCTCCGGCCGTGCCGACATCCTCTTCTGGGAGGGCGTCCCCGGCGGCCCGCTGGACGTCTTCCAGTCGGTCAAGGATCCCCAGGAGCACCTGGCCACCACGCTGGAGCTGATGGAGAAGTTCCTGCCCTGGGAGTACGCCCGCGCCACCAAGGTCGAACTCACCGACGCCAACGCCACGCTGGCCGGCCGCTACGCCCCCACCGTGCGCAACCCGATCGGCCGGCTGCCCTCCGGCGGCCTGGTGCTGGGCGTCGCCGACGTGGTCGTCGCCAACGACCCGATCACCGGCCAGGGCTCCAACTCGGCCTCCAAGTGCGCCGCTTCCTACCTCGCCTCCATCGTGGAGCGCGGGGAGAAGCCCTTCGACGAGGAGTGGATGCAGTCCACCTTCGACCGCTACTGGAACATGGCCCAGCACGTCACCAAGTGGACCAACGCGATGCTGGCCCCGCCGCCGGAGCACGTCCTCAACTTCCTCGGCGCCGCCGGCCAGATCCAGCCCCTCGCCGACCGCTTCGCCAACGGCTTCGACGACCCGTCCGACTTCGAGAACTACTTCTACGATGCGGGGAAGGCTGCGGAGCTGGTCGCTGCGCTTGGCTGACCTCCCACGTTTTTGTCTGCGGCGCCGTGGCCTGGCGGCCGGCGTTCTCCCCACGTTGTCGGCTGTCTCGCCGTGGGTGTTTCTCGCCGTTGCGCCTGCGGCGGGCGTGGGTTTGTGGGTGCGGTGACGGTCCTCCGGGGCAGGGTTTCCGGACTGCTTCGCCTTACGTCCGGAAACCCTGCCCCTCCGGCCCGTCCCCTCCCGTGAGTGGGAGGAAAGACGGTCGTGGGGGTGGGTGTGAGTGGTCCCCTGCCCGCAGTGAATAGCAGCCGGAGGTCGAGGCTGGGGAGATCAACTACCGCTTCGACCAAGGCCACTTAAGCGATCTTGTCGACCCCTTCGCCTCGGGGTCGTACTCGTACTTCCAGCCGCTCGGCAGGCCCAGCCGGCCGACCCGGCCAGGGGCCCGACGGTAGACGTGCAGCGTCGGTGGGCGGCCGTCGTCGTTCGGTACCGGGATCTCGTAGGTCTTCGGGGGCTGGCCGGTCATCCCGACGAGCACTGGCAGCACCCGGCCGTCCAGGGGGCCGCCGACGAAGAGGGCGTTCTCGCTTCGCACGCTCCCAGTCTTCCAGCATCTCGGTGGAAGTGCAGGTCACAGCAGGTGCGTGGCGTCACTGACGACGGGCAGGACGCGGCGGGCCAGCTCGCCGACCGGGCCGTCGGCGCCTTCCAGCTTCAGCGCCGCCCGGGTCACCCGTGCGGTCTGCGGGTCCCGGGCGGCGGTCGCGGTGAGCAGGGCGACGAAGTGGTCGACCAGCCAGTCGCGCAGCTCGTCGAGGGCGGGCTGCTTGTCCTCGTCGAGCCAGATGAGCGAGGCGCCCTCGACGGCGGTGATCCACATCCGGACGGTCATCCGCAGTCGGATGCCCGGTTCCGGTTCGCCCAGGTGTCGCAGGATCTGATCTGCCGCGGCGCGTCGCACCTCGTCCACGATCGCGCTCGTCCGGGCGGTCTCCACCACGCTGCCGCCCTGGAGCAGCGCGCTGAAGCCGGCGTCGTGCTCGTCGACGAACGCCAGGTAGCGGTCCAGGGCGTGGGACAGGCGCTGGGTGAGCGGTCCGGTCTCGGGTTCGGCGAAGCAGCGCTCCAGGATGTCTGCGGCGCTGCGCAGCGCGGCCTCGTACAACTGCTGCTTGCCGCCGGGGAAGTAGCGGTAGACGAGCGGTCGCGAGACCTCGGCTGCGGTGGCGACGTCGTCCAGCGAGACGTCCTCGGGCGCGCGCTGGGCGAACAGTCCGAGCGCGGCGGCGAGCAGTTGGCTGCGGCGCTGCTCGACGCTGAGCCTGCGGTAGGCGGGTCGGGGTACTGCTGGGGCGGTGCCGCTGCCGTTCATGAGCAGCAGCGTAACCGCCCCGGATGTCCGGTCGTACAGGTGCTCGGGTGCGACGGGGCGGCCGGGCGTCAGGCCAGCAGCCCCGAGCTCCGCCACAACCGGCGGCCCATACCGCGCAGTACGCCGATCTCGTCGAGGAAGTCGGTGAGCCGCCGGGCGCCGGTCTGCATCACCTCGCGACGGTGGCCGCTGGCCTTCACCTGGGCGACCGCCTCCCGCTTGTCCAGTCCGACGTTGCGGTACACCTCCGGGTTGACGAAGGCGACGGAGAACACCCGGGCGGCCTCGCCGCAGCTGATCCGGGTCAACTCCCGCTCCCAGCGCGGCGCGGTGACCATCTGGCGCCGCAGCTCCTCGCGGGCGTAACGGACATGCCGGGCCTCCTCCACCACGTGGATCCGGGTCACCCCGCGCACCAGGGTCTGCACCCGCTCGTCCGGGAAGGTCAGTCGCTGCATCCAGTCCAGGATCTCCTCGCCGAGCAGGGTGCAGGCGAACGAGCCCGGGGTGGTGGAGACCGTCTTGAGGATGCGGGCGAGGTTGTGGTTGAGGCGCGAGACCGGGTAGGTCGGCGCCCCGCCGCGCTGGATCAGGCGCGCGAACATCTTGGAGTGCCGGCACTCATCGGCGATTTCGGTGAGGGCGTAGCGGACGTGTGCGCTGGTCACCGGCTTGTCGTAGATGTGCCGGACGAGCAGCTGCATCAGGATGATCTCGAACCAGATGCCCAACGAGGCGAGCGAGGCCGCCTCGTGCCGGGCGAGGTCCTGTTGCCGCTCCGGCGACATCCGCTTCCACAGCGGGGTGTCGTAGAGCGAGACCAGCTCCGGCGGCCAGAACCACTTGCCCTCTTCGAGGGGCGCGTCCCAGTCGAGTGCGGTGTCGGGGTCGAAGGAGTGCTGGGCGGAGGAGTCGAGCAACCGCTCGGCGACCTGCTCCCGGTCCTTGAGCAGACCGAGGGCGTCCCGCAGGACTTCGGTGTCCGACACGGTCATTGCGGTGGGCGCGCTCGTCATGGCTGTGGCTACCTCGCTAGTGGGGTTACCCGCGGTCGGCTCTTATGAGACTGCGTGTCAGTAAGCTCGTCAATCCCCTGTGCGCGACTTATTGACCCGCCGGTAAGAAACGTGTGAGCCTGCCAACCACTGCCCGTCGCAAGGCGTTTGGTGAGCCGAGGAGGCGTTCCGTTCGTGTCCACGAGAGAGCTCTACGTCCAGGACCCAGGCGACCCCCTGTGGGCGGTGCCCGCCTCCGGTGCGGCCCGCTTCAACTGGGAGTACGACGACGGTCGCGAACGGCTGCTCGCGCTCTACCAGAAGGGCAAGGACAAGCAGTGGGACGCCGATCTGCGGATCGACTGGGACCTGGAGGTGGACCCCAAGGACCCGCTGGGCACCCCTGATGAGTCCATGTCCCTGTACGGCACGAAGTACTGGGACAAGCTCACCGAGAAGGACCGCGGAGACCTGCGCCAGCACTACACCGCCTGGCAGTTCAGCCAGTTCCTGCACGGCGAGCAGGGCGCCATGGTCTGCGCGGCGCGCATCGTGGAATCCGTCCCCGACCTCGATGCGAAGTTCTACTCCGCCACCCAGACCATGGACGAGGCGCGGCACGCCGAGATATACAGCCGCTTCCTCCAGAAGAAGATCGGGATGCTCTACCCGGTCAACGACAATCTCCAGTCGCTGCTCTCCGACACCCTCGCGGACTCCCGCTGGGACATGCCGTACCTCGGTATGCAGGTGCTGATCGAGGGCCTGGCGCTGGCCGCCTTCGGCATGATCCGCGACACCACCACCAAGCCGCTGCCCAAGCAGATCCTGGCGTACGTCATGCAGGACGAGGCGCGGCACGTGGCCTTCGGCCGGATGGCGCTGCGCGACTACTACAAGCAGCTCACCGACGCCGAACTGCGGGAACGCGAGGAGTTCGTCATCGAGGGCTGCTACCTGATGCGCGACCGGCTGCGCGGTCTCGAAGTCCTGGAGAACTTCGGCATACCGCACCAGGAAGCCGCCGAGTACACCGAACGCTCCGAATTCCTGCACCTCTTCCGGAAGTTGCTGTTCAGCCGGATAGTGCCCTGTGTGAAGGACATCGGGCTGTGGGGCGAACGCCTGCAACGCGCCTATGTCGACATGGGCGTCTTCGAGATGGGCGACGCCAACCTCGATCTGCTGATGGCCGAGGACGAGGAGCTCGCCGAGAAGCTGGACGCCGAACGCTTCGCCGCCGAGGAGGCGGCCCGTACGGCGGAGGTCGCCGCGGCCATCGCGGACGGCGAGGCGGCGGACTGACGGGGCGGGCGGGGACCTTGTCGGGCCCGCGGATGACAGGATCCCGGCATGGCCCTGCATCTGGACGACCGACGACGGACCGCCCGCGCCTGCCTTGAGGGGCTGGCGTACGGCGACGCCTTCGGGGAGCGGTTCTTCCGCATGTTCCGCCCGCCGGAGGAGTCCCGGGCGCTGATCGCGGCCCGCACCGCGCCGCCCGAACCGCACTGGAACTGGACCGACGACACCGCCATGGCGCTGGAGCTGCTCGCCGCCCTGGAGGAGCACGGCGAGGTGGTGGCGCCGTCGCTGGCCCGGCGGTTCGCGGCCCGCTACGCCGCCGACCCCGGCCGTGGCTACGGCTCCGGTATGCACGCGCTGCTGCCCCGGGTCGCCGCCACCCCCGAGGAGTGGGCGGAGCTGGCGACCGCCCTCTTCGGTGGCGAGGGCAGCCTCGGCAACGGCGCCGCGATGCGGGTGGCACCGCTCGGCGCCTGGTTCCACGACGACCTGGACCGCGCCGCCGAGCAGGCCGCCCGCTCCGCCCGGGTCACCCACGCCCACCCCCAGGGCGTCGCGGGCGCGGTCGCGGTGGCCGTGGCGGCGGCGCTCTCCGCCCGCGGGGAAGCGCCCGCCCCGGCCGCCGTCGCGGACCGCACCCCCGACGGCCCGGTCCGCGACGGCCTGCTGCGCGCCGCCGCCCTGCCGGCCGCCCTCGACCCCGTCCGGGCGGCCGCCGAGCTCGGCAACGGCAGCCGGATCCGCGCCGACGACACCGTCCCGTTCGCCCTGTGGTGCGCCGCCCGGCACCCTGACGACCTGGAATCCGCCCTGTGGGCCACCGCGTCCGGCTTCGGCGACGTGGACACCACCTGCGCCATCGTGGGTGGTGTGGTCGCGGCCCGTACGGGAGTGGCGGGGCTGCCCGAGGAGTGGCGGCGGCGTCGGGAGCCGCTGCCGGACCGGGAGCGCGCCGGATAGCGGACGCCCGCCCCGGTGCCGTCCCGCCGGTTCAGTCGGCCAGGAACGCGGCCACCCGGCGGGCGAGCTCCCCGGTTTGCCGGTACGGCATCGAGTGGTGGCTGACGCCCGGCACAGTCTCGACCCGCCCGCTTGCCGGTGCGCGGCCGGGGGCGTCCCCGGCCGACAGGGCGCGTGCGGCCCGGGCGGCGACCCGGTGCGGATCGTGCGCCCGGCCGTGCTCGGCCAGCAGCACCAGGGTCGGCACCCCGGCCGCGCACAGCCGGGCGACGTCCGGCCGCGGTCCGGTCACCACCTTCGCGCCACGGAACGCGACCGCGCCCAGGCCCATCAGCCGCACCAGTTCGGGCGCCGGCGGCTCCCCGCCGGTCTCCCACTCCAGGAACCGCCGGGTGCTCCGCTCCCCGGGCCGTACGAACAGCGGCAGGGCGCGCAGCAGGTACGACGGCCGGAACCCGGCGAAGCACTGCGTGGGGTCGAGCAGCACCAGCCGGTCCACCCGCCGCGGCGCGTGCACCGCGTAACTCAGCGCGATCCAGCCGCCGTAGGAGTGCCCCAGCACGGCCGCCGCGTCCAGCCCGAGGCCGTCGAGTACCCCGTCGAGCCAGGCCAGCAGGTCCGCCGGCCGCCGCAGGGGTCGTTCGCCGGGCACGCTGAGGCCCGGTGTGCCCATCTGGTCCACCGCGTGCACCCGGTGCGTACGGGCGAGCGCGGCGGCCGTGGCGTACCAACCGGCCGAACTGGTTCCGCCGCCGTGCAACAGCACCAGCGGCGGACCGCCCTCCGGTCCGCAGGAGTTGACCCGGGTGCTGCCGAACTCCGAGACCAGATCGCGTCGTTCCACCGGCACCGGCCACCGTGCCATGGCCTGCTCGTAGGCGGTGCGGAAGGCGGTGACCGTCATATGCGCTGTCCCCTCGTTCGCCGAGTATCTCGCCAAGCGAGATATTAGAGTACGGAGCGGACGAGGAAAGGCGGTTGGACATGGTCGGACGGCGGGAACCGGAAGGGATGGACCTGGTCCATCTGCTGCGCGAGGTGGTCCTCCAACTCGACGTCGCGGGGGCGGAGTTCGCGGGTCGCAACGGGCTGCACCGCACCGATCTGCGGGCGCTGATCGCGTTGCTGGACGCGGACCGCGCCGGCATCGAGTCGACCCCGGGCCGGCTGGGCGCCCGGCTCGGCCTGAACTCCGCCGGCACCACTGCGCTCATCGACCGCCTGGAACGGCTCGGCCTGATCCGCCGGGTCCGCGACACCCGCGACCGACGGCGGGTGCTGCTGGAGGTCGACGAGCGGGCGCTCGCCCTGGGCGAGTCGTTCTTCGGCCCGCTCATCGGCCGGGTCCTCGGCCTGCTCGACACCTTCGACGCCGGCGAACGGGACGCGATCCGCCGGTTCCTCGGCGGAGTACGGGACGCGGCCGACGGTCACGGCCCCGACGACGGCGATCCCGGAAGGTGATCGGCGGGGCACGCCCCGCGGCATTGCGCGAGGGGCCAGTGGGGTGATCTTTGACTGGGTGTCACATCGCGGGGCCGGCGACGGGAAGGACAGAGGCTGATCACCTTCACGGCTTTCAGGAGGATTTATGCGTATCCGTACCGCACTTTTCGCTGCGACCCTGGCCACCGCCGCCCTGCTCGGCGCCGCGGGCAGCGCCGCCGCCGATGACGAGGGCATGGGCCTCTCCGGCCCCGGTTCGAGTTACGGGGGCGGCACCTCCGACTCCCGTATGGGCCGGGACGGGCAGACGCCGGGCGGGATGACGGGGTCTGACGGCAGCCGCCGCGAGGCGAGCGACGAGTCCCCCGCCGACGGGTTGGTCGGCCGCCTCTTCGGCATGTGAGGTGGGCCGCGGGGGCACCGGGCCAGGGCGCCCGAGCGGCGTCGCAAAGGCGACCCTGACCCGTAGGCCCCCGGCCAGGTCCTGTCCTACCTGACCACCCTCAGCGCCGGCCCGACCGCGCCGGCCACCGCCCCGCGTGCCGGGACACCTCGATCGGGCGGTCGTCCGCTGGGTGGAACCGGGCAGAGGGCTTCAGACCAGGCCCAACAGGGCCCGCACCCGGGCGTACTTGGCGGTCAACCGCTCCCGCGTCGGCGCGTCCAGTACGGCAAGCCGGGCCGGATCGGCGTTGTGCGCCAGATCGGCCTCCTTGACCAGCAGCGCACCCGGCGTGGCCAGAATGCGCGCGGTGTACTCCTCCACCGGCTCCCCCGGCCGCTTGGTGACCGCCAGGACCATCGCCTTCGTCGCCTCGCTGAGCGCCGCACCGGCCAGCCAGGCACGGCTGAGCGCCGCGTCCTCGACCGCATCGTGCAGCCAGGCCGCCGCGATCTGTTCCTCGCTGCCGCCCCGTTCGTGCACCCCCGCCGCCACCGCGGCCAGATGCTCGGCGTACGGGCGGCCGGCCTTGTCGGTCTGGCCCGCGTGGGCGCGCCGGGCCAGCGCCTCGACCTCGGTCAGCGACAGCCACCGGGGAGCGGCGGGTGGGGTGGGCGGGGACGTGCCGGGTGGCGGGGACGTACCGGGTGGCGTGGGCGGGAAGGACGCGACCATGCGCCCATTGTCGCCCGGGCGGGGTGCCCGGCGTCGCGGCAGGCGGGAGTTCGACGACAGGGCCTACGGGGCGTCGTCGCCCGGTCGCGCCGCCTGTGCCATCACCGCCCGGGCGATCGGGGCCGCGCTTCCGCCGCCGCTGATGTCCGCGCGGTCGGCGGCCGCGTCCTCCACGACCACGGCCACCGCGACGATCGGCTCGTAGCTGTCCTTCTGCCGGGCCCAGGAGATGAACCAGGCGTACGGCGTGCCCTCGTTGTACACCCCGTGCTGCGCGGTGCCCGTCTTGCCGCCGACCGTCAGGCCGTCGATGGCGGCCCGCCGCCCGCTGCCGTGCTCGACGACGTCGATCATCATCTCCTGCAACTGCTCCGCGGTGGCCGGGCCGACCACCTCGCGGGTGGGCGGGTGCGGTCCGGCCGCGACCATCACGCCTCTGGCGTCGGTCACCTTGTCGACCAGGTACGGCGGGGTCAGTTGGCCGCCGTTGGCGACCACCGCCGAGACCATCGCCATCTGGAGCGGGGTGGCGGCGGTGTCGTACTGCCCGATGGCGGAGAGGGCCAGCTGCGCGGGATCCATCCGGGTGTCGAAGGTGCTGGGCGCGACGGCGGAGGGGATGCGCAACCGTCGGTCGTCGAAGCCGAACCTCCGCGCCGTGTCGGCCATCCCGCGCAGCCCGATCCCGGCGCCCAACCGCGCGAAGACGGTGTTGCACGAGGCCCGGAAGGCGTAGCGGAGCGGGGCGTCGGCACAGTCCTGCGCCGCGTTGCCGAGCCGGGTGGTGGTGCCGGGCAGGGTGTAGGGGTCGGGGGAGTCCGTGCGGGCGTCGATGTCGGTCACCCGGCCGCTCTCCAGCGCAGCCGCCGCGGTGACCACCTTGAAGGTGGAGCCGGGCGGATAGGTCTGCCGCAGCGCCCGGTTGAGCATCGGCTGGCGGGCGGCCCCGTTCAGTCGGCGCCAGGCGTCGGTGACCCGCGCGCCGTTGCCGGACAACTCGCCGGGCTCGTACGACGGCGAGCTGACCAGCGCCAGGATCCGCCCGGTGCGCGGCTCGATCGCGGCCACCGCGCCCTTCCTGCCGCCCAGCCCCTCGAACGCGGCGCGCTGCATCCGGGGGTTGATGGTGGTGTGGACGTCGCCGCCCGCCCGGTGGGCCCGGGTCAGCCGGTCCCACCAGGGGAAGACGACCAGCCGGTCGTCGGTGCCGGCGAGGATGCCGTCCTCGGCCTGTTCCAGCAGCGAGGTCCCGTAGGTCTGCGAGGAGTAGCCGGTGACCGGCGCGTACAGCGGTCCGTCGGCGTAGGTGCGCTCGTAGCGCAGCCGCCCGCCGCTGTCCCGGGACCCGGTGATCGGCCGGCCCTCGACGAGCAGGGCGCCGCGGGGCCGGTCGTAACGGGCGATCGCGGCCCGCCGGTTGGCCGGACTGGCGCCGTACCGCTCCGCCTCGACGACCTGCACCCGGATCGCGTTCACCAGCAGGGCGACCAGCAGCAGGAAGGAGAACGCGGCGGTGTGCCGGATGCAGCGGATCAACGGCCGGCCTCCGGCGAGGAGGCGCGGCGGGCGGGGGACGTCGGTGTCCGCTGCGGCGCCCGCGTGGGCTTGAGGAACCCCGTCACCCGGCTCCGCCCGGCCGGGGCGGTCCCGCCGTCCGTCCCGGTGGGAGCACCCGGCTCCGCCCCGCTCTCCTCCGGCCGCGGCGCCCGCGCCCGGTCGCTGATCCTCAGCAGCAGCGCGATGATGATCCAGTTGGTGACGACGGACGACCCGCCCTGCGCCAGGAACGGCATCGCCATCCCGGTCAGCGGGATCAGCCCCATCACACCGCCGGCGATGACGAAGACCTGGATCGCGGGGAGCGCCGCGAGGCCCACGGCCAGCAGGCTGCCGAACGGGTCGGACAGGCCGAGCGCCGCGCAGTAGCCCCGACCCACCAACAGCGCGTACAGCAGGAACAGCGCGCTGAGCCCCGCCAGCCCCAGCTCCTCGCCGAACGTCGCGAGGATGAAGTCGGACTTCATGGCGAAGCCGATCAGGGCCGAGTGGCCCTGGCCGAGACCGGTGCCGAGCAGCCCGCCGGCGGCGAAGGCGAACAGCGACTGGGCGAGCTGACCGGGCCCTTCGCCGGCCGCGATCCCGGCGAAGGGGTGCTGCCAGTCCTCGACCCGGACGTGCACATGCGGCTCCAGCGTGCCCACGGCGGCCGCCCCGATGCCGGCGAGCAGCAGCCCGACCGCGATCCAACCGGTCCGGCCGGTCGCCACGTACAGCAGCACCACGAAGATCCCGAAGAACAGCAGCGAGGTGCCCAGATCGCGTTCGAGGACCAGCACGGCCACGCTGACCAGCCAGATCGTCACGATCGGCGCCAGCACCCGGCCGGCGGGCAGCGCCAGCCCCGCCACCCGGTGCCCCACGCGGGCCAGCGCGCCGCGGTTGGCGGCGAGATAGGCCGCGAAGAACACGGTGATCAGCACCTTGGCGAACTCGCCCGGCTGGAGCGAGAATCCGGCGGCCCGGATCCAGATCTTCGCCCCGTTGACGGCGGGGAAGAGGATCGGCGCCACCATGAGGAGCAGCGCGAGCGCCGCGCACTCGTAGGCGTACCGCTGGAGCACCCGGTGGTCGGGCAGCAGCAGCACCACCGTGATGAAGAGCGCGACGCCCACCGTCGACCACATCAGCTGGGTGGGCGCGGCGTGGTCGGCCGGCGTCTCCTGGTCGAGCCGGAAGATCAGCACCAGACCGAGCCCGTTGAGCAGCACGGCGGTGGGCAGCAGCAGCGGATCGGCGTACGGGGCGCGCAGGCGCACCACGAGGTGCGCGAGCAGGGCGAGCCCGCCGAGCCCGGCGCCGTACCGGACCGCACCACCGGGGAGGGCGTGCCATCGGGCCAGGCCCACGACGACATAGCCGCAGACGCAGATCAGCACGGCCCCTACGAGGAGGGCGAGTTCGATCCCGCGCCCCTTGGACCGGTTCGGCAAGGGTGGGGGAGTGTCCGGCGGGCGCGCCGTGGCGGCCGCCCGCGCCATTGCCGTCATCCTGGCAACGTAGCAAGCGGCGGCCGCTATTTCCGTTATGTCGGATACGGCGTTCGGGGCGTCCGTGCGCGGTCACGCCGGCCCTCCCCGCCCCGGCTCAGCACCAGCGGGGCCGCTCGCCGTTGGAGACGATGTCGCGCTCCGAGGACCAGGCGTACGTGGCGTCGCTGAGCTTGTACCAGACCGGGTTGCCCTGGACGCGCTGCCCTTTCACCCGGCAGGTGATCCCGACCACCGTCCCGTACTGTTTCGAGCCGAGCGCGCGGTAGTGCTTGCTCGGCCCGGAACGCACCACGAGGCCGGATCTGGCGACCACCCGGCCCTCGTACGTGGTGCCGGTGCGGTCCTCGCCGTCGCTGCCGTCGGTGTCGGCCGCCAGGGCCGGACCGGCGATGACGGCGGCGGCCAGTGCACCGCACACCGCACCAAGGCCGCACCTGCCGGCCGTCGGCGTCGGAACCGTCCGCCCTGGAGTCATACGCTTCGGAAACTTACGCTGCGGAAACATGCGCTGCGGAAACATGCGCTTCCTCCTGCGAAGGGGTAGAGAGCCCCAGAGGTGCGGGGAAACCGCGGAAACCCCTGGGGGGTCCCCGGAAATCCCAGGGAAATCCCCCCTTTCACGCTAAGGAGGCTCCGGAACGTCCGCAACTCATCACAATCGGTGACGGGCGCCTCGGGGGGTCAACTCGCCCCGTCCGCCGCGGCCTTCTGCGTTGAAGGGGGCCCGTGACGACCTTCTGCGTCGAAGGGGAAAGGGCTCGTCGCGCGGTGCCGCGCTCGCCCGCTCGCCGGGCAGGGGGAGGCGTCGGCGCGCCGTCGCGCATCCGCCGGTACGGACGGAAGGCTCGGTGGGGGTGCGCCTCAGGGAGAAATCAGGGGCGACTCGGGGTTCCTCCAGGGGGAACCCGGCTTGTTCCGTCAACGCGCCCAATGGCACTTTGTAAACTCGTTCGGTCCGAACAGACCGAACGGGCCGAGCAGGCCCGACAGACCGAACAGACCGAACAGACCAAGAGAAGAAGGCCGAGCTCGTCACACTGCCGCGGACGACCGGGGGACCGGACGAGGGCATGGACCTGCGCCATGACCCCCGCGGACGAGGGGCTATGGCGTACGTCACACCCGTGCACGCCGAGTGGGGGGCCCGCGCTGTCCGGCGGCCACCTCGGGCCGCCGAGCGCGGGTGACCGTCCCCCTCGACGAAAGGCAGTATTAGCGTCATGACGACTCTCCGCTCCCGGGTCATCGCCTGGGCCGGCCGCATGTATCTGGCGAGAACCCGGAAGAAGGGATTCGACCTGTCTCGAATGTCTTTCTTGCCGGAGTCCGTCCTGATGCCGCTGCGGCGCGAGGGGCTCGACCCAGTGGGCGATTTGGCCGCCGTCCGGGAGAAGGAGCCGATCAGCAAGCTTCCGGTGCCGATCGCGGCGAACGTCTGGCTGGTCACCGGCTACGACGAGGTCAAGGCGGTGCTCGGAAAGGCGAATGCCTTCAGTTCGGACTTCACCAACCTCGTGGGCAAGGCCGGCGCCGGCGCCGAACAGAACCCCGGCGGCCTCGGATTCGCCGACCCGCCGGTGCACACCCGCCTCCGCCGGCTTCTCACCCCCGAATTCACCATGCGCCGGCTCGGCCGGCTCACGCCCCGCATCCACGAGATCGTCGAGGAACGCCTCGACGCCATGGAAGCGGCGGGCAAGAACGGCGACCCGGTCGACATCGTCCATTCCTTCGCCCTGCCCATTCCCTCCCTGGTCATCTGCGAACTGCTGGGCGTTCCCTACGAGGACCGTGCCGACTTCGAGCGTCTCAGCGCGGCCCGTTTCGATCTGTTCAGCGGCGCCAATGCCTCCTTCGGTGCCATATCCGAATCCCTCTCCTATTTCCGGGACATCGTCAAGAAGCAGCGTGAAAACCCGGGCGACGGTCTCCTCGGCATGATCGTCAAGGAGCACGGCGACTCGGTCACCGACGAGGAACTGGCGGGCCTGGCCGACGGCGTCCTCACCGGCGGCTTCGAGACCACCGCCAGCATGCTGGCGCTCGGCGCCCTGGTCCTCCTTCAGGACCCGGAGCACTTCGCCGCCGTCAAGGACGGCGAGGACGCCGTCGACCGCTACGTCGAGGAGATGCTGCGCTACCTGACCGTCGTCCAGGTCGCCTTCCCGCGCTTCGCCCGTGAGGACCTGGAGATCGGCGGCGTCCAGATCGCCGCCGGAGACGTGGTGCTGTGCTCCCTGAGCGGCGCCGACCGGGACGGCAAACTGGGCCCGGGCATGGAGCAGTTCGACCCCTCCCGCAGCGTCCCGTCCCACTTGGCCTTCGGCTACGGCATCCACCGCTGCGTGGGCGCCGAACTCGCCCGGATGGAACTCCGCGCCGCCTACCCCGCCCTGGTCCGCCGGTTCCCGCACATGCGCCTGGCCGTCCGCCCGGAGGAACTGGAATTCCGCAAGCTGTCCATCGTCTACGGGATCGAGTCGCTCCCGGTCCGCCTGGACGGTTGAGCCGGTCGCGGCGCACGCCCGCGGGTGAGGCGACGGACTTCCCCGCGGGTGAGAGGGCGGACGTCCACCGCGCCCCGGGCCACATCGCGGCCTTCCGCAGCGCCGAGGCCCAACGGGTCATCCACAAGGGACATTTGGTGTCCTCCGGCCCACGCCACCCGGCACGATCGGCTTCCTGCAGAGCCGGCCGGGCCGTCCGCGGCGCGACCTTGCAACTGCCCTCGGCTGCCGCGTCAACCGTCACCCTGCTCGATGTCCAGATGGATCGGACCCCGAAGTACAGGGCTGGGCCGGTACGGCGGCGGGTCGGCGACCAGCCTGGGTCGGTCGAGCCGGCGTACCAGCTCGGTCAGCGCGATCTGGGTCTCCCGCCGGGCCAGCGGGCCGCCGAAGCACAGGTGGATGCCGCAGCCGAACCCCAGGTGCTGGTTGTCACGCCGATCCGGGTCGAAGCGGTCCGGATCGTGGAAGCGCTTCGGATCGCGGCTGCCCGAGGCCAGCATGAGCATGATCTGCGAGCCCTGGGGGATGACGGTGTCGGCGACGGTGATGTCGCTGTACGCCGCCCGCCAGGGAATGATGTGCACGGGGGGCTCGTAGCGCAGCAGTTCCTCGACCAGCGGCACGACGAGGTCCGGTTCGTCGCGCAGTCGTTGCAGGACCTGTGGGTGGCGCAGCAGCGTCAGCATGCCGTTGGTGATGAGGTTGACGATGGTCTCATGGCCGGCGATGAGGAGCAGTTTGGCGGTGGCGACGATTTCGGCGTCGGCCATCCGACCGTCGGGTCCGTCGTCGTTGGCCAGCCGTGACAGCAGGCCGTCTCCCGGCCGGCCGTGGCGCTGTTCCACCAGCTCGCCCAGGCACTGGCGCAAGTCCTTGCGGGCCTGTACGCCCTTGTCCAGTTTCTCCTTCGGGTCGGTCTCGGGGTTGTAGTCGATCGAGTTCATGATGTCGTTCACCCAGAGGTGGAACCTCGGCTCGTCCTCGCGTGGCACGCCGAGCAAGTGACAGGTCACGGTGACGGGGAACGGGAAGGCGAAGTCGTCGACGACGTCGATCCGCTCCTTGCCCGCCACATCGTCGATCAGGCTGCCGACGGTGGCGGTCAGGAAGCCTTCAAGTCCGGTCACCAGCCCAGGGGTGTGCGGGGGGCCGAAGTGACGCATCGCCATACGCCGCAGGCGATCGTGCTCGGGCGAGTCCATGTGGATGAACGACGACGCGGCCCCTCCCTCGCCCGAAGGCATCGGACGCGACAGATTGCGCACATCGGAACTCAGATGCGGGTCATTCAGCACGTCCGTGATCTCGCGATAGGTGCTGATGACGTAGCTGCCGTCCTCCTGCCGAGCCACCGGCGTCCTGCGCAACTCGGCATACAGCGGGTAGGGGTCGGCCCGCGCGGAGTAGTCGAAGATCCGTTGCAGCGTGCCGGGCGTCCCGGCCGTGGTCGTCCGGCCGTCCTCCCGCCGAGGCTGGTGCACGGCCGTGACGCGGCGCTCACCCGGGTCATGGCCCGTGACGACCACCGTGGCGCCCTGCGCGAGCAGGGCGGGGCCGGGCAAGTCGACGGGCACCGGTTTCATGTCGGCCGGCCGGTCCGGCGTGGGGCAGGGGGGCGGGAAAGGCGCGGCCGTCTCGATCAACCGTTGGTAGTGGTCCAGCCACTTGCCGTTGTTGAAGCTCACGGCAGCCGTGACGCGGCCCCGATAGCCATATGCGGTGACGAAACGGTGGTCGTCCAGCGATCCCTGGGTGACGGCCACCTCGTCGGCGAAGGTCGGCACGCCGACGGACTTGATGTTGACGCCGAACTGGATCGACCAGAACAGCGGGATGGACAGGTAGGACCAGCGGTCCGCCTGGGCGCTGACCATGTTGTGTGCCGCGAGCTCTGCCTGCTCCACGGCGTTGGCCCAGTGCTCCAGCGAGATGAGCCGGTATTCGTAGAGGGGGTTCGGGCAACGTGCCACATCTCCCGCGGCGAAGACGTCGTCGGTGACGCGGCCATCGATGTCGAGGGCGCGGCAACCCGTGTCACAGGTGATTCCCCATACGCCCGCCGCCAGTCCCGACTCCCGCAGCCACTCGGTGTTGCGGATGCTCCCGAGTGCCACCACCGCCACATCGGCGTCGACCGTACTTCCGTCGTCGAAGTGAGCACGGCGGAACCGCCCTTGTGCGTCGCCCTCCAGCCGGGCGACCTTGACACCGCACCGCAGGTCGACACCGTGAGCGCGCTGCATGTCCGCCGCAACCTCGCCGATCACGGCGCCGAGCGCCCCGACCAGCGGGGCCGGCGCGAGTTCGGCAACGGTCACCGGGATGTCCCGCTCGCGGCAGATGGAGGCGACCTCGGAGCCGGTGAATCCCGCACCGATGACCAGTACGCGGGAGGGCCCGGCGGCGAGCGCGCGCTGTAGGGCCTCGGCGTGCTCGCGCGTGCGTACGACGAACACGCCGTCCAGGGCCGCCTCGCTCTCGACGAACCACGGCCGGGCCCGCACCCCGGTGGAGATCAG